>NZ_DFRA01000018.1:0-20493 GCF_002378465.1 Empedobacter sp. UBA3475
GTCGAAAATCGCAGTCTTGACTTTTTTGGTTCGTTTTTGTGTCAAGACAAAAATGAATGTAAAATTCTTTTTATCACATGAGTATTAATCAGAGCTTACCATCTCGCTGTCATTCTAAGCTTGTCTAAGAATCGCATCCTACAATTCTAACATCTAATTTCTCATATCTAACATCTAATTTGTACATTTTACAACTCAACACCGATACACGAACACCGAACAAACCATACGGAACGCATATACAATGGATACAGAATGGATACAGCGCGGATACACAACCGATACAGAAAAGTGTCATTTTGGATATACACCGATACAGGAATTTAACACTTTTTAACACATTGTTTCTCTAATATTCTCTCATTTCGAGAAATCTTTTGTCACTTTTTTTATTCATTGAATATCTATTTTAATTATTGGTATTCATATGCCCTTCGGGGAACAGTCAAAAAAACTAACGAAAAAAAACTTGTCTTTGATTTTCGACGGTCAAAATTAGTTTTAGCCATTCAATATTTTAAATCATTTGCTACGCAAACAGTAAAACATTTTAACCATGCCTTTCAACTTTTTGACACTCGCCTCCAAATCATATGACATTTTTTTAATTCCTTTTTCAATATTCAAATTCACTTTCTACAATGAGTTTTGTCATTCTTGACTTGTCTCAGAATCGCATCCTATATATTTGATTTAGATTCCACTCAAACAACTAACATCTAATCTGTACATCATACATTTAACTTATTACTTATAACTCATTACTTACAACTTAAAACAGGTAGTAGCCCCAATAAATTTGGAAAATGATATTAAACGTTTTACATTTAGTGTGCGAATAAAAAAGATAAAACGAATGCTTTCAAAGTCTCCTTACCGAGGCTCTGATAGAGAGCGTATAAAGAAAGGATAGCCCTTTGCTTTACGAGCCGTGTTTTAAAAAATGTTATAAATACGGAGTATTGTTCTTTAAAAGAATTAGTAAGACCAACAGACTTTGTCTGGTGGTTTTTTACGGATGAATGGAAATTGTTTCGTTCTCATGTGTTTTGGGTTTTATGGAACGATGTTTCTCGTATATGAAGAATTTCTTGAAAAAAAGCAAGGCGGCTTCACACTTTAGTACCGAGGGCGACCAAACCCTACTTAAATAAATTTAAGCTTCTACCTAAAGCATATGTGAAAACCGCCCATGCCGTATACGAAAGTACAAAACTTTTTAGACATGGAGCGATTTCACGATACTCTCGATAGTAAAATTGGTCGTTTTGACTCGAGATTACATCGTTTAATTATGACTATTAAAAGTCTAATTATCAATTCGCTTATACAAATATAACAATAATTTTTAACTATTCGCTATAGCGAACACTTTTTTTTAAACAAAATGAAAAAAAACGATTATAAAAGTAACCTCAATAAAAAATTATGTGAATATATCACGATTCGCTTTTTATCCAATTTTAATAATATAAGCAATAATAATAGCCAAAATAAATACGCAAAAGCAGTCGGAGTAACATCTTCAACAATTAGTAAAATATCTAAAGGAGATGGGTACAATATTCCATTATCTACTATAGCTTTAATTTTAAAGTATGAAAAAATTAGCTTGTCAGATTTTTTTGAAGACTTTAATAAATTTTATAATAATTAATTTAAATAAATAAAAAGGCTTCAGATGAAGCTTTTTTTATTCAATTATTTATATATACAACAATGGTAATAAATTAGATTAATTTATATATTTGTTATTTACACTAAATGAAGATATAGCTTTAGTTTCGTAAAAAAACAATGTTACCTGCAACCCTTTCCAAACACTACGCAACAAGAAAGCGACCTCGAAAAGTCGCTAAAAAAAATTATTTATCTAACATCACTTTATAAGTTGGGTCTTCAATGATATTTACTTCGATAACACTTTCTGCATTTTTCAATAATTGTCGACAGTCTTCGCTTAGATGCTTCAAATGTACTTTTTTATTTTGCTTAGCATAACGATGTGTCAAAACGTTCAACGCTTCTATTGCTGACATATCTACCACTTTACTTTCCTTAAAATCAATAATTATTTCTTCGGGGTCACCAATTACATCAAATTTTTCTGTAAAAGCTGTAGTTGAACCAAAGAAAAGTGGACCAAATATTTCGTAATGCTTTACTCCTTTATCGTCAATGTATTTTCTGGCACGTATTCTTTTAGCACTTTCCCAAGCAAAAACTAATGCTGAAATAATAACTCCTATTAAAACTGCCAATGCGAGATTGTGTAGCAACACAGTAACTAAAGCAACTAACATACCTACAAAAATGTCGTGTCGTGGCATTTTATTAATAATACGGATACTTGCCCATTCAAACGTACCTATCGCTACCATAATCATAAGTCCAGTAAGTGCAGCCATCGGAACTTTTTCAATTAAACTACTACCAAACATTATAAATACTAAAAGAGCCACAGATGCAATAATTCCAGATAATCTCGCTCTTGCTCCACTGGATACATTAATTAAGCTTTGTCCAAGCATTGCACAACCGCCCATTCCTGAAAAGAAACCCGATAAAATATTAGCCGTTCCTTGTGCCACTGCTTCTCTATTGCTATGTCCTCTTGTTTCAGTAATTTCATCAATAATATTCAAGGTCAATAAACTTTCAATCAAACCAACCCCTGCAACAATAGCCGCATACGGAAAAATGATTTGAAGTGTTTCTAAATTAAAAGGAATTTGAGGAATATGAAACGGCGGAAATCCACCTTTTATAGAAGCAATATCGCCAACAGTTTTGGTATCCAATTTTAAAAAATAAACCAACCCAAAAACCACTAAAATAGCAGTAAGGGAAGCGGGAACAGCTTTTGTAATTTTAGGCAATCCCCAAATAATAAGCATTGTTAAACCCACCAAAGCCAAGAGAATATACATATTTGAACCTGTGAGCCAATTGCCCGAAACATCTTTGAATTGGTCTAACTGCGACATAAAAATAATGATGGCTAAACCATTCACAAAACCAAAAATAACAGGATGCGGAACCAAACGGATAAGTTTTCCTAACTTTAAAAATCCTGCTAACATTTGAATAATTCCTGCCAAAATAACGGTGGCAAAAACGTATTCCACACCGTGCGTTTTTGCTAAAACAACTATGACTACTGCTATTGCACCAGTTGCACCCGAAATCATTCCGGGACGACCGCCTAAAATGGACGTAACCAAGCCCATCATAAAAGCGGCATAAAGACCCACAAGCGGAGAAAGTCCTGCAATTAAGGCAAACGCAACTGCTTCTGGAACTAAAGCCAAAGCAACGGTAATACCTGATAAAATTTCGGTTTTGTAATCTACTTTTTGTTTGAAATCAAACAAATTGATAATTTTCTGCATAAGATATTTGTATTGTAAAAATTTATAAAATGTAATTTGCACCGAAAATCAGCATTTCGGGTACACGAAAGAAACCAATAAAAGGAATTGGGAAAAAACAGCAATTAACCAACCATTAAGGCGGAGTAACTTGAGAAGATATTTGCGTTGTTTTTTTCATTGAGGTTGCAAAATTAACATTTTATGACAACTTGACAAAACAAAACTTGACAAAACCTAATAAAAAATTAGGGCAGCAGGTAACAAGGTATTGCCAAAAGCGGGGCTGAAGGAATTATATTGAACATTTTTGCTATATTTGAACTTTGGTATTTCTATTGAAGTTTGGTGCTAAAACTCCCCGCCTTCGGCAATACCCAAACCGTTAGCAGTAATATTAATCGAAACTCCACAATGAAATTAGACAGTCTACCAACTATTGAAAACGAAGATGATTTACTGCTTCAAATGGAGCAATTTAAAATGGGATTAGTATCTCGTGCAACTGGTGGTGATTTTGACACAAAAGAATATTCTAGATTTAGAAAATTAATATTGACAAATAGCAACTTAGAGAAAGTAGTACCGCGTTTTTTAAAACTTTGCAGAACTTCAGATGAGTTTTGGGGTTGGATTAAGTCAGAAGCTCCTTCTTATGCAGAAAGAAGAATTATAATTGCAAATGAAATTAATCCAATATTAGAAATCTTAGAATACGAAAATGGTGAAGGTGCTTTAGAGTTTAGTAAAAACTATGAAGAAAAAGAAGTTATAGGACACGGTGGATTTGGAATGGTTTACTTATATGAACAACGTTTACTTAAGCTAAATTTTGCTGTTAAAGTTTTTGCTCCTTCATTCTATGAAAGTGGAGGTGACGAAAAAGAATTAGAAAGATTTTTTCAAGAAGCCAGAATTCTTTTCAAGCTAAATCATCGAAATATTATTAAAGTTTACGATGCTGGACTCATTGGAAAACGACCATTTATTAGAATGGAATATTTTGAGGGAAAAAATCTTAATCAAATCCTACAAGAAGTTGGAACATTGAGTATTGACAAATCAATTATAGCAATTAAGAGCATAGCTAGTGCTATTAATCACGCACACGAAAATGGAGTAATTCATAGAGATTTAAAGCCTAGCAATATAATGGCAGCAAAACCAAATCAATTTCGGGTTATTGATTTTGGATTAGGAATTTTTATAGAAAATGAACTTCATTCCAGACTTACAAAAACAGGTTCTCAAACTATTAGCGGTTATTATAATGCTCCTGAACTTGTTGCAAATCCGAAGTTAATTGATAAACGTTCTGACATATATTCAATTGGTGCAATTTGGTATACATTACTTTGTAATCAACCTCCTGCTGGTTCTAATTTTATGAAAATTTTATCTGAAAATGGAATCGAAGAAAAGGTTTTAGAAATAATAACTAAATGTTTAAATCCAATTGAAAATAGATATTCAGATTGTATTGAATTACTAAATGATATAGAAAAACTGTAGCTAATAACTAAGCTTTCGTCTTGTCTGGAGAGTATGATATGTATTGAAATCACTGAACACAAATAACAATAAATATACAACCTCGCTAAGTGTTTTTTAGCAAGGTTTTATTTTTACACAATAAGGTATACAATATAGTTTTGTTTGTATATTTGGGTTTAATTTTAGGAAATGTAGATATAAGGAATATTTAATGAAACTTTTCTATATTCTACTTTGTAAAAAAAAACAATGTTAGCTACAAGTATAAAACAATCAACAAATTTAATAAATGATTTAAATGTCAAATAACAAATGGGGATTTTTAAGAGAAACTTCTGAATCAGCAAAGAAATCTGGAATAGATAAGGATACTGGTTTACATAGAACCGGGCTTGAGGTATATTTAAAAACAATTTTCCCTGAAATTGACGATTGGATTCATAATAAAACAATTGGTCAAAACAATTCTGAAGGTAAAAATATTTTAAGTCGACCTGATTATAGAAGTGAAAAATTAAAATTGATTATTGAATTTGATGGACTTCTTCATTATACCAAACCTGAAACTATTGAAAAAGATGAAGTAAATACAAAAATTTACGAAAGTTTTGGATATAAAGTAGTCAGAATTCCATATTTCATTCAACTAACAAGAACAGCTGTTAGTACATTATTTAATATTGAATATTCAGAAGAACTATTTGATGAATCAATTTCATCTCTTGGTATTAAAGGACAAAATACACCTGCATACTTATGCCCTGCTGGAGTTAAAAGAATGGCAGAAGAATTTTACAAATTTCCAGAACAATATAAAATAAATTTAAATTTTCTAAAAGTGCAAAATAATAAACACTTAACTGGAATTGAGTTTTTAGAAAAAGAGTATAACTCAATAAACAATAATACCAATAAATAACAAGGGTAACTGTTGCACAACTCCAGTTTTAGGTACAAAAAAAAATAGAATAAATAATAACCTCTTTAAAAGCATTTTTAGTGAGGTTTTTTGTTTTTACGTGAAAGCGTAATTTATTTTGAGATGGTTGTTGTATGTTTGGAATAATATAACGAAATGTAGATGGTTTTTAGAAATTAGACTATGTTTACTTTGTAAAAAAATTTAGCTGCAATAAAATAACCAATATAATTAGTTTTAAAACTATTAAATTTCTATAAAATCATATGTCTAGTAAATTAATTCTTCTAAGAGAAAGTATTGATATACCTTTCGAAATAAGAAATTTAAGTGGTTATGAATTCTCAATTCAAGATGTAACTTTTAATGATTATGATGAATCTGTAAGTATATATAGTTTACATTTCTGTGAATTAGATGATCGTGAAGAAATATGGAACAAAGCTAATACTCTTATTGAAATTATAAATAGTGCTTTAAGATTATATTATCAAAATACAACACAAAAGATTCAATTAACTCCAGTAATGATAACTAGCGTTAGAGGATCAAGATTATATCATCCTATTTCTTCTAAAAACAACTTTACCAGAATCTATCCTTTCGATGAAAAAGAATTAGAAAACAATTTAAAAGATTCTAATTATGAACCAAGAAATCATCCTTTAAATATCATATTAGGATTATCAAAAAAAAATGATGACATATTTGAAATTCTTATGTTAAATTCTTTAGATTATAGTTTTACTAATTTATATAAAATTTATGAAACCCTTGAATATTATTTTAAGCAAAAAATTAATATTAATCTTTCAGAAGGTTTTATAGATTATAATATTACTAAAAAAGATATACGTTCTTTTAAACAAACTGCAAATCACGGAAATTATGACGTTTTTACACTTATGTCAACAGACGTAAGGCACGGTAGAAATCAAAACCCTGATAATTTCATTAAAACCACTAATGAAGACGCAATTCAATTAATTCAGAATATTATAAAAATTTATTTACAAAAAATTTATAACTTTAAAATATAAGATATTACTAAAGCTAATAACTAAGCTTTCGTCTTGCCCGGAGGGCATGAGATGTATTAAAAAACGATTGAAGACAAAAAGAATAAATAAATAACCTCTCTAAGTGTTTTTAGTGAGGTTTTTTATTTTACACAATAAGGTATATCTCTTGTTTTATCCTGAATATTTTTTAGTAATAAAATAGCCCATTTCTTCAGGGGGGCGGGTATCCTTCGATTGTTATTCGAGAAAAAGTTGTATGTTGTCAAAATAAATGAGACACCTCTTTCTAAAAATTAAGAGAGTGTTTGGTTTATAAATTTATTATTTTTTCTTGAAAATACAACTGCCTTCTTTTAGCGATTGTTTGTTGTTTAATAAACGACTTTATAATACTGCTTTTCCCAGAACCATATAAACCTGTGATTGCGATATTTTTAACTGCTTTATTTTTTATACCCCACTCTAATTTATCAGAGTAATTTTTTATTTCATCCTCTTTTAAATGAATTGAATTTAGATGTGAAAATTGTATAATTTTTTCTTCATTTGTTAATTCAGATTTATTTTTTTCAGGACAATTAACACATTCATCGTTATTATTTATAATAGAATATCTTGAAGGCATTTGTAATAATATATATCCGTAAATTTAAGTTTATTCTTTTAATAAAAAATCCCCAACATCCCTGTTGAGGATCAATACTATTTTTAAAATTACACTTCTTTACAATCTCCCACCTACTCCCTTAAACTTATCTATAAACGCACTGATACGTTGAAATACGGTTTGCTTTTTTGTAAGATATTGAGGATTTAAAGGACTCATTTTGGGTAAAATGGCGTTTAATTCAGTACCGTTAGAACTTGCATATTCCCTTTTTAGAGAAGATTCGATGTAGCGTTTTGTTGCTTCTTCGTTTAAGTTTTCTTCTTCGATTAATTCGGTTGCTTCTTCTTTTTGTTTGACTTGTGCATACTTAAAGAATGAATCTATGACCGTTGCTTTATCTGGAATAGTATCTAAATCTGTTTCGTTGATAAAATCTACAACTAAAGATTCTTTTCCTCTATTTCCGATACTTGCACGTATTACTCGACTTACTTCTTCTACTAATTCAGCTTTGTCTTTTGTTTTCTTATTGTGATCAAAAATTAATTCTAAAATGTAATCTAAATTGATCTCTTGTGATTTTAATAAATCTACTTCAAAAACTACATCATCCCAATCAATACCAGAATCTTCAGGCTGTTTTCCTTCTTTTTCTTTTCTTAACCAATCACGAATGTCATTATAGGTCGAACGATAATCCTGTTCTACTCGTTGTGGTAACAATTGAATCTTTTGCATCACAACTAAATCATCGTCCGAAACATGGTACATTTCTTTGAATTCTTCTACAGCAGTTGCATCGCTTTGGTCAATGCTTTGTAAGGCTTTTAGACTTGTGAATTCATCATAGTTTTGTAAGATATTTTCAACACGTAAATATTCACCGAATAATTTTGTAAACTCTTTTTTATCCTTTTCTTTTTCAATTTGATCAGGATTTGGAAATTTTTCATTTAATTCGTTGACCACTTCAATGAATCCTCTTCGTGCATCACCAGTTGAAATATCGGTAAAACCTTCTAAATATTCTTTATAGCTTTTCTCTAAAACTACATTTTTTGTGTTTTTGTTTCCGAATAAGGTAATCGCATCTATTGTTGCTTGTTCCAAGTCACGGAACGTAACAATGTTTCCAAAAGATTTGGTTGCATCTAAAATACGATTGGTACGCGAAAATGCTTGAATTAAACCATGATAACGTAAGTTTTTATCAACGAATAAAGTGTTTAGTTTTGGTGCGTCAAATCCAGTTAAAAACATACCGACAACGATTAGTAAGTCGATTTCTTTGTTTTTCACACGTTCTGAAAGATCACGGTAATAATTTTGAAATTCATCACTTTCTACTCCGTAGCTTGTTTTGAACATCTTATTGTAATCGTTGATGGCTTTCGTTAAGAATTCTTTTGCTGTACTGTTTAATGCAGAAGGCTCGAATGATTCGTCTATGATTTCTCCGATCGCTGATTGTTCTTCGTTGGCTGCAAAAGAAAAGATCGTCGCAATCTTCAACGGTTTTTCACTGTCAATTTGCTGACGGTTTAATTCTTCGTAATAATGTTTAGCTGCTTCTACGCTACTCACGGCAAACATCGCATTGAAACCGTTATTTCCGCCTTTTGTACGGTGTGTTTTGATGCGGTAATTCTGTAAGATGTATTTAGAAATTTCGCTGATACGTGCAGGATGTAAGAATGCTTTTTTCGCATCTTCACCACTTAATTTCTTTTCATCAACTTCCGTTTCAACGCCTTTGAATTGTGGTTTTACATTATGATAATCCACCTTGAATTTTAAAACCTTTTCATCTCTGATGGCATCTGTAATGACATACGCATGTAATTCTGATCCAAAAACACTTGCTGTGGTTTCTGCACCAAGTGCATTTTCAGGGAAAATTGGCGTTCCTGTAAATCCGAATTGGTAGTATTTTTTGAATTTCTTTTTTAGGTTTTTTTGGGCTTCACCAAATTGTGAACGGTGGGCTTCATCAAATATGAAAACAACTTGTTTATTGTAAATATCCAACTCTTGATCGCCTTTCATTAAGTTGTTTAACTTCTGAATGGTCGTCACAATAATTTTGTTGTCGTCTTTTTCGATGTTTCGTTTTAAACCTGCTGTACTGTTTGAACCGTTGACACTATCAGGCGAAAATTTTTGGTATTCTTTCATGGTCTGAAAGTCTAAATCTTTTCGGTCTACCACGAAAAATACTTTATCAATAAAATCTAATTTAGTTGCTAATCGAGCCGCCTTGAAACTGGTTAAGGTTTTCCCCGAACCCGTAGTATGCCAAATGTATCCACCACTTTCTAAAGATGACCATTTTTTGGTTTGGTAAGCACTTTTAATTTTCCATAGAATACGTTCGGTTGCTGCAATCTGATAAGGTCGCATCACCAATAATGTATCTTTGATGTCTAAAACCGTATAGGTTAGCAAAACATTTAGTAGTGTGTTTTTTTGGAAAAAAGTTGCTGTAAAATCCTTTAAATCTTTGATTAACGTATTATCAGCCTTTGCCCAATTCATCGTGAAATCGTAACTGTTTTTGTTACGCGTAACGGTATTGGCAAAATAACGCGTATCTGTTCCATTCGAAATGACAAACAACTGCAAGTATTTGAATAGCGAATTATCTGAATTAAAGCTTTCTTTAGAATAACGGTGTACTTGATTAAACGCCTCACGAATAGCTACGCCACGTTTCTTTAGCTCTACTTGAATCATCGGTAATCCGTTGACCAAAATCGTTACATCGTAGCGATTGGCGTGCGAACCTGTTTGTTCGACTTGTGAGATAACCTGCACTTTATTACGCGTAATATGCTCTTTATCGACTAAATAAATGTTTTGAATATGACCATCATCAAATACAAAATCGTAGATGTGGTTATCGTGAAGTTTACGCGATTTATCGACTAAACTATCACTTGGTTTATCTAAATATTCGACAAGAAAACGCGCCCATTCGTTATCGGTAAATGCCATATTATTCAATGCTTGTAATTGCGTACGCACATTGGCTAACATAGCATCCGTTGATTTTAGATGAGTCGGATTCTCGTATCCCAGATCAATTAAATCTTGAATGAATTCTTTTTCTAAGGCAGCTTCTGATTGATAGGCAATCGGAGGCTCGTTTAATTCGTAGAATTTGGTGTATTTATCCAATACAATGTAATTGTTGGATTCTGCAATCGTTTTGTACATCTTATGTTATTCTAAGTAGCTGTTAATTAGTTGAATGGTTTAGATTCTAATTTGTTTCACTTTCTAAATTGCATTGCTCGTAATGACGTTGGTTATACTCGCGATGACGGTGAGCAATGACTGGATTGCTTTGCTTGCGTTGTTTGCTGGATTGCTTCACGTTGTTCGCAATGACGTTGGTTATACTCGCGATGACGGTGAGCAATGACTGGATTGCTTTGCTTGCGTTGTTTGCTGGATTGCTTCGCTTTGCTCGCAATGACGTGGAGTTACCATTCATTTATTTCATCCCATAAGTCAATCCAATTTGGGTTGAGTGTTTCTATTTGTTTTAATTTTTTTTTTCGGTTACCTGCTTTTATTCTTTTTTCCTCTGTTATTGCGTCTTCAATTGAATGGAAGCTTTTGTAATAAACTAAGATTGTGCAGTTATATTTTGCCGTAAAAGATTCGGGATTATATTTTGTTTTATGCTCGTATACACGTCTTTTTAGATCGGCTGTTACGCCTGTGTATAGAGTACCGTTTCTTTTGTTTGCCATAATATAGATTACACCTCCTTTTTTCATTTTGGTTCACTGGTTTGGGGTTGCTTTTCTGGATTGCTTCACGTTGTTCGCAATGACGGGAAGCTTAATAACTTTTCACGGTAATATTCGTATTGTTGAGTTCTTAGTTTGATTTCCTTAGTAATCTCTTCTTCAATGGCTGTATGTGTCGCATCCAATTGATCTAAGAGATTTACAATGCGTTCTTGTTCTTTAATCGATTTTTCTTTATCATTAGGAAAAGGTATAGGTATTTTAGTTTTTCTAACATTGTCATTATATAGTCTATCGATTGTGCCTCCTCCAGAGACAAACCACTTAGCTACTTTGTAAAAATGACATAAATATTCATTTATTATTATTTCTTGATTATTTTCAATCCATATAATATTACTATCTTGAAAATAAGCAGGTTTACCATCAAACACTACAGTTCTCCCAATAGTTCCTGCGGCAGAAATTAGAATATCTCCCTTATTTGGATATGAATACTTTTCCTTATAATCTTCATATAATTCTCTAGAAATATATGCGTTTGCTGTTTTACCAAATGTACCAATCTTATAAAAAGGAATATCTCCAAAATCTTTAGTTTCATTTTTGAAAATACGTTTACACATTTTAACATTACCTATATCTCCCAAAGTTTTAAATTCAATATTCCCTTCTTTAAAACTAAACAACTGTTCACGGAAGAACTCGAATTGTTTTTTACGGTTTTGGCGTTCGGTTTCTAATTCGGTTGTTAATTGATTGGTTAACGAAGTTAAATCATCTAAAACACGAACAATTTCTTGTTGGATTTCAAGTGATTTTTCAGGATTATCTGGACAAGGAATTGGGATTTGAAGAGATTTTATAATATCAGCGTTTAAATTACTTACTGAGCCACTATTAATTTTACTTATCCAATAATTTTGAACAATACTAGAAGATAAATAATGATATAAATAATCAGCACTTAATGTATGACTAAAATCACTTACAGAAGCCCAACCATCATGTATCGCACCATCTATATTTAATATGTAAGGTCTACCAAAGCTCATTGAATTCGATATAATAAAATCACCTTTTTTTAATAATCTTGACTTTTTAGAACCCTCAGCCGTAATTTTTTGTAATGTATTTTCAACATATTTTGAATTTGGTGATGTATCACCAATTTTAATCCAAGGAACACCGTTTTCATCATCTGTAATGAATTTAGCTATTGGTCTTGGAGAAGCACCTCGTTTTATTGAAGCAATATCTCCAAATACTCGCCACTCCACATCAACCCCTTTTAATAACTCGTCTAATTTACTCATGATTTCCCTCCTTTTTTGTTATTTGCTTTAGCCTGTTTATCGCCTGCTTTAGCTTGTTTTTCTAAGATTGTAATGGTTTTTAGGTATTCACTTTCCACATTGCTAAGGGTTTTGGCTTTGTATTTTTTGTATTCTAAGGTTGCTTTCTCTTTCATTACAGCATTAGAGATACTCCCTGCATTATCTAAAACTTTGCGTCCTGTCGAATTCAGGATATTATCTAACTCTCGGATATAATCGTTCATACACATTGGGCGTTCTTCAATGGCATTTAATTCGGCTAAATCAAAATAGGCTGCTACCAAGTTATTTAATACGCGTAATTCTTTTTCTTCTAAAAAATTTTTAGCAATCATCGCTTCAGCTTGTGTAGGCTCATCGCCTTTAAAATTGGTTAATCCAACAAAAGGCTTATCGCTATCTACACGCATATAGATGACTTCGCTTGCAGTATGCCCATGAGCAGCATAATGCAATTTGTTTTGTACAATTTTGAAAAAAGTTACACTTGCATCACTTTTTGGGTCGTAATCGGTTGCTGTAGCGTACAAATCTAATATTTGGCGGTACATTACCTTTTCACTTGAACGGATATCACGAATACGGTCTAAAAGTTCTTTCCAATAATTGCCTCCACCCAAATTTTTCATGCGTTCATCATCCATCGTGAACCCTTTTACGATGTATTCTTTCAGCCGATTGGTTGCCCATTGACGAAAGCCTGTAGCAATCTTCGAGTTTATTCTATACCCCAAAGCAATAATCATATCAAGATTGTAGTAATCCAGTTCACGAGAAACTTCACGATTACCTTCTATTTGAACTGTTCGGATTTTCCGAACAGTTGCTTCTGCAATCAGTTCTTCTTCTGTAAAAATATTCTTAATATGTTCACTTACTGTTGATTTTGAAGTTTGGTATAATTCAACCAATTGTTTTTGCGTTAACCAAATTGTATCGTCATCCAATTGGACATTAATTTTAGTTTGTCCATCTTCTGCAGTATATAAAATTATTTCACTCATCCTTCGATTTCTTTAATTAGGTTATCAATTGCTGTACGTAACGTTGTAATGTTGTTTACAGTTTCAGCTAACTCAGTATTTAACACTTCAATGTCTATCACTTCGCGTGTATCTACCGCTTCTACATACGAACTTACCGAAAGGTTATAATCGTTTTCTTCAATTATCTTATTCTCTATGGTTACTGCAACATGTTTTACATTTTCTTTCGCATCAAACAACTGCATAATCTTCTCGATATGTACATCCTCTAACATATTGTTGTTGGTTACTTTCTTGTAGAAGTCCTCACCTGTCGCATCGATAAATTGTGTTTTGTACTCAGATTTGTGTTTTGATAAAACTAAGATATTTACGCCAATAGAAGTTCCAAAGAATAAATTTGCAGGTAAACTGATTACTGTTTCTACAAAATTTTCTTTTATTAAATATTTTCTGATTTTTTGTTCTGCTCCACCACGGTAGAAAATACCAGGAAAACATACAATGGCTGCACGCCCTTTACTTGATAAATAATTAAGCGCATGTAAGACAAACGCAAAATCTGCTTTTGATTTTGGTGCTAAAACTCCAGCTGGTGCAAAACGATCATCGTTAATTAAAGTGGGATCATCCGAACCTACCCAATTCACCGAATAAGGAGGATTAGATACAATGGCATCGAAAGGTTTATCGTCGATAAAATGAGGATCGGTTAAAGTATCTCCTAATTGGATGTTGAATTTATCGTAATTGACATTGTGCAAAAACATGTTCATACGCGCTAAGTTGTATGTCGTATGATTGATTTCTTGCCCAAAGAAACCATCCTCGATAATGTGGTTATCGAAGTGTTTTTTTGCTTGTAACAACAAAGAACCCGAACCAGCAGCAGGATCGTAGATTTTGTTTACCGTAGTTTGTTTGTGCATGGCTAATTGCGCAATCAATTTCGATACGTTTTGAGGTGTAAAGAATTCACCACCCGATTTCCCTGCATTAACTGCATAGTTAGAAATTAAGAATTCGTAAGCATCCCCAAATAAGTCGATTTGGCTTTCTTCGAAACTACCAAAATTTAACTCGGCAACTCCTTTTAAAATTGCAGCTAAACGTTTGTTTTTATCTTCTACGGTATTTCCTAAACGTGTACTTGTTGTATCGAAATCTGCAAATAATCCTTTGATGTCTTGTTCAGACTCGTATCCATTTGCTGAGTTTTCAATATCCGTAAATATAGCTTTTAGGTCTGTATTTAAGTTTGAATTTGTATTGGCAGTATCGACTACATTACAAAACAATTGACTTGGATAAATGAAATATCCTTTTGTTCTAATAGCATCGTCTTTGATTTCTGGTGTGATGATGTCGTCTGCTAATTTTGCATAGTTTACACTTTCGTCACCACCTTCGATATAATTAGTGAAATTCTCACTTATGAAACGATAGAATAAAGTTCCTAACACAAAGTGTTTGAAATCCCATCCGTCTACTGAGCCACGTACTTCGTTGGCAATTTTCCAGATTTTGGCTTGTAGTTCTGCTCTTTGGGCTGTATTTGTCATTGTCTTTATTTCTTTTTAAAGATAAAAATTATCTTTTGTATATTCATTATTGTAAACATTACAATATTAATCCTTTTAAACGCCAAAACAAGACGTTAGTGCTTTTTTGTAATGGTTTTTTATTTTATTAATTGCAACTAATATTTAAAAGCACTTGCCATTAGTTCTTGTTCAGCTCTTGAAATTCCAATTTGTTTAGCGATATCCTGCCAATTCTTAACTACAGAAGTTACTTCATCGATTATTTGATCCATTTCTGTAGTCGTTAATCGAAAATACTCACCAACACTTTTCGCTAATTCAAAATCTAACGCATTATTATCCATATCAATATTCAAGGCTAAACCATCTTTATCAATGGATGGATTTAAATCATAAGCAGGTGATAAAACCCAACCTTCTTTCGTTAAAATAAATCCATGATTTCGTAAATGATCATCAGTATTGGATATCGCAATATTAAAAATGATTCTACGCCATAATTGGGTTAAATTTTCATTGATGTTAGCTCCATTCGATTGGATGAACTCCACAATATCTAAATAACTGGCAGGCTGATTTTTTATGGTTTCTTCGTTATTTCCTGTCATGGTCATTGCCGATGCGAAATGAATTCTATTACTTCCTTCACGATCAAATCGTTTAGTAAAAAAAGTATGATACGGACCATTAATCTTTTCTATTTTACATTCCGACATATTTATCCCTGCTTTTATCGCTAATTGATACGCTAAATATTCCCAACTAGCTTTATCAATAGTGTCATTCTTAGATGGAAATTTAGCAATCCATGGATGTTTATGCTCATCTAAAATATTAGCTTTTGGACGAGCTCCACCCAAAGAAGAACCAGGAGCTATTAATAGTTGTAACCATTTGTTTATCGCTTCATTATCGGTATCATTTTCGTAATGAACGACAGCTTGTTGAAGTTCTCTTACAGTAGACCATGGTGGCGTAGCCTTTTCGGTATCATTATCCAAAAAGTCAGATTTTGGATCTAGTTTAAAACGCAACGCCCCCATACGTGTTTCGTCATAGACACCTAATAAGAAATCAATATCATATAATGTTTTCGCTTTTTCACCTTTTATTTTAGCGAGTTGAGCTTCACGTCTTTTCATTAAGGTACGTCCCCAAGTATCAGGCATACTGTCTAGAAAGAGTCCAAAGTTTTCTTTATCATTAGCAAATTGTGGCCCTGCAAATAAATGTAAATTGGGATCTAACTGATGATGATGTCCAGATTTTAACCATAGATTATCATACGAAAAGCTGAATGCTTTTCGTCCCTTGGCTTGATAGGCCGATAATACGCCCATTAGTATTGGACTTTCTAAATCTTGCCAATCAGCATAAACATATATATCTGTTTTCTGTACTGCCATCCTATAATATCTCTAAATCTTGTAGTTTACGACCAAGTGTGTCGTCTGCTGCTAACTTTAAAAAATCATCTTGTAAGCCTAAAACCCGAAGCACATTGAAATAAGCTCCCATCGCTACACTTGGCTCTCCTTTTTCGATGAGATTTAAAGTGGATCTGGAAATATCTGCTCTTTCAGCGACTTGTACCGCTGTTAATTTGCGACGTTTACGGGCAAGTTTTATTTGCTCACCCATTTGTGATAAGGTATCTTTATAACGAGGTAAAACAATTTGTTTTTTCATAAATGTCCGTTATTTCATACAAATATAATTAAAACGACTGAAATAACGGACATTTTTATATGAATATTCAATTATTTTCTCTTTGCAAAAGGTTATTGAAAACTTGTTATAACTGTTTTGCGGTAAATATTTGAATATTCTCCGCAAGTTATGCGGTGATTAATTTGTTTATCGTTGCACAATTGGTTTACTGAAAGAATTTGAAGACAATATTTACAATCCAAAATCATTTGACCGAAACACTAAAACATAAACAAGTCTTCCACCATTACTTCAAAAAGGAGAAGACACTTTCAAATTGTGGGTACGTCAGATCATCGTAGACTAAATTAGTAAAAAACTAATATAGCCTTATGATTATGAAAAAGACCAAAGAAATCCAAACTTATTTAACTTATATTAAAAAATTACAAGTTCTAAAATATGCTAAAGAATATGGAAATAACACTATAGCTTATAATTTTTATGGTGTTAAAAAGAGTACATTTTATAAATGAAAAAAAGCATATGAAGAACATGGAGAAGAAGGTTTACTCAGAAAGAAACCAACTCCTCATACTTTTCCTAACCAAATTAAGCAAGAGATTGTAAATAAAGTATTAGAACTTCGAAAAGAACATAAATTAGGGACTTGGCGAATTAAATGGTATTTAGAACGTTATCATGATATTTTGATATCGGAATCAAGTGTTTATCGTATTCTAAAGCGTAATAATGTAGGTCGATTAGACAGAAAGGTGACTAGAAGAGCCATGCATAGTATCAAGTATGAAAAAGAAACACCTGGTCATCAGGTACAAGTTGATGTTAAATTTCTGATTTTTCATGATTCAAATGGCACTGAAATCAAACGATTTCAATACACAGCGATTGATGATGCTACACGAATTAGAGCACTTAAAATCTCTGAAAAACATAATCAATTAAGTTCAATTGAATTCATAAATTATGTTGTAGAAAAATTCCCTTTTAGAATTAATACAATTCAAACAGATAATGGACACGAATTTCAATCAAAGTTTCATTGGCATGTTCAAGATTTAGGAATCAGACACCGATTTATAAAAGTGGGTACACCTCAGTTAAATGGGAAAGTTGAACGATCTCATTTAACTGATAAAAAAGAGTTTTATCAACTTTTAAGTTACACAGATGATGTCGATCTAAATCAAAAATTAGAACAATGGGAAAAATTTTATAATTTCGATAGTCCACATGGTTCATTTAAAGGAAAAACACCTTATGAAATACTAAAATCTAAACTAAAATAATTATATTTAAAGTCTACGAAGTCATGAAGTACGACAGGTTTAATACAAACAAAATGTATACATTATTATATATTTTGTCTAAAATTCGTACATTTGATTATTATAATATACATTTATGTTAGATTTCACAACAATAAAAGATGTAAAAAATTCAATTGGTGAATGGTGTAAGAAAATGCGAAAAGCAGAACACTTAACACAACAAGAATTAGCTGATGAATTAGCGCTTTCTCGTTTAACAATTGCTAAACTTGAAAATGGAGAGAATCCTACAATCGAAACTCTTTTGAAAGTATTACAGTATTTTGACGAAATGAAATCAATCAATCAATTCGTTTCAGATAAAATTGAAAATTTAGATAATAATCAATCCATGTATTAATTATGGCAAAGAATCAAATCATTTCAATCAATTTTCATGGAATTGAAATTGGTAAAATTGGTTATGACGAAAACCAAAGGAAATCTTCATTCCAATATAATCCTGATTTTTTGGAGAATAACATCTATAAAAAAATATTTCCTTACGTCATTCGTAGAACACCTAATGTACAAGTGTTTTCTGAATTTGAGGGAGAAACATTTCGTGGTTTACCACCTATGATTGCTGATTCTTTACCTGATTTTTTCGGTAATATTGTCTTTAAGGAATGGCTTGAAGCGACTCAAAAAGACATAAGTTCAATCACTCCTTTAGAACAGCTTACTTACGTAGGAAAAAGAGGTATGGGAGCGATAGAATTTTCACCTGCAAAAGAAATTAGATCCAATCAAACAATTAATGTCGATGAAATTACAGAAGTAGTTAAAAAAGTATTGGATTTAAAAACTTCCACCGAAGAAAAAGGATTAAGTGATATTGCTTTACTGAATATTTTCAAGATTGGAACTTCAGCTGGCGGTGCACGACCTAAAATTTTGGTTTCGGAAAATAAATCTACAGGACATTTAATTCCTGGTGATTTAGAAACTTCTGAAGAATATAATCATTATTTAATCAAGCTTTCGATCGACGAAGATCAAGGCTATTCAAAAGAAAAAATCGAATATATTTATTATCAAATTGCAACTTCCATTGGAATTGAAATGATGCCTTCTAAATTAATTGAAGATAAACATTTTGCAACATTACGATTTGATCGTCAAAATGGACAAAAACAGCATATTTTGACAGCTTCAGGAATGACAGGGTGGGATTTCAAAAAGCCTGAAAATTCGTCTTATGAAAATCTTTTTAAACTAGCCTTTGATTTGAAACTTTCGCACAAAAATATTCAGCAATTATTTAAACGAATGGCTTTTAATCTTGTTTTTTTTAATATTGATGACCATTTAAAGAATTTCTCATTCATTTATGATACAGAAAAAGACCGTTGGAATTTAGCTCCTGCCTATGATTTAACCTATCCGTTAGATGCTTTAAAAAACTATCTTCGAATTTCAAGAGCGATGTCTATTAATGGAAAACGAACTGAAATTAATCGAACTGATTTACTGAAAATAGCTGATTTATTCACGATTAAAGATGCTAACGGAATTATTGATGAAGTCGTACAATCGACTAATCAATTCAGAATCCTATGTCAAAAACAAAATATTACTGAAAAAGTGATTGATAAAATTGAATCTGAGTTTTTAATGTTTTAATTAAAAATAGCGTGATACTAAATACAATTCGTTCAAGAGGATTTTGAATATCTTCAAAGAAAGACTCAGTTAATTTATATTGATAAGGGTTTTTGCTATTGAAGATTTTTATATTAATAGAAGATTTGCAGTTTTATGTAAGCAAATTTTGATAGCTGGTTATGCAAATAAAAAGTACAGTAAAATTTAAGCTACATTTTTGTAAACATTATTTAAGTTATTAAATTCTTCAATTGTTTTGTAATTCAATGAGCTGTGTCTTCTTTTTCTGTTGTACCAAATATCAATGTATTGAAATATTTCGCTTTCCATTTGTTTTATGAAAATCTGTACGTTGTCAAAATGATTTGGACACCTCTTTCTAAAAATTAAGAGAGTGTTTGGTTTATAAATTTATTATTTTTTCTTTCGAACACACTTTAGATCCTTTGCTCGTAATTCTGAACAATTTAACTAAAATTCGTCATTTCGATACTAAATCGTCGGATTTTTAATTTCTTTTTCAATATTCAAGTTTTAAATTTACTTTTAATAAGGAATTAAAAACCATCATTGCTGAAGAGTCGAGTGTCAATTCGGCGTAACGAACGTTAAAAATGATTTACTGTTCACATTTTATATGTGAATGATTTAAAGCATTTAGTGAGTAGCCGTTATTGACCGATTTGTAGGCACAGACTTGACGTTTTTGGTTCGTTTTTGCGTCAAGGTAAAAATGAATGAAGGTAGTTTTGAAAAACGAGAATAATCTTTCTATCACTTTTTTATTCATAGCTTATCTATTTTAATTATAGGTATTCATATGCCCTTCGGGAAAGTTCATCAAAAAAAACATTTGAAATTAA
>NZ_DFRA01000067.1:0-26236 GCF_002378465.1 Empedobacter sp. UBA3475
ACAAAATTTTGGACAGTGTCTAAATAAAAAATCTCGAGCAAATGCTCGAGATTTTTTTATTTATTCATTTGTTTCAATATACTTAATGTTTTTTTATCGACTTGATCTGCATAAAAAAACTTCAAAACATCTTTGATAATTTTTTCTTTCGGAACTATAAAGTTGAATAAAGTCAAACTTGATTTCAGTTTCATTGCATCATTTTTTCCGAAAATTAATTGCGGAATTACGCCTTTATGTTGCATTAATAATACAGATAAAACTTCTAAATAATTTCCCCAAAGTTCTTCATCTTTCACAAAAGCTCTCGCCTCTTCTTTTGAAGAAATCGAAAATTCTAATGACGAATCACTCGAACCTAATCCAACTAATTGAGGAAACATAAAAACAATCCAATTCGTTTGTTTTTTTCCTGCATGAACTTCCATTAAGATTTCATCATACACAAAACTTTGCGCATCGTGAAATCGTTTCAAATTAAATTTATCGTGAGGATCTTTTTGTTTCAGTAAATCTCCTATTTTCATATTGTAAAGTTAAAAAAATACCTCACCAAATTGATGAGGCATTTTATTTATTTTATAAGTCGATTACATTCTTTCTGGAACACCAATTCCTAATAAACGTAACGAATTCTGAATTGTATTTGCAACCCATTGAGAAAGATATAAACGGAAATTTTTCACGTTTTCATCTTCATTTTTCAAGATTGGATTGTTTTGGTAGAATGAATTAAATAATTTAACTAATT
Source organism: Empedobacter sp. UBA3475 (assembly GCF_002378465.1). Taxonomy (NCBI): domain Bacteria; kingdom Pseudomonadati; phylum Bacteroidota; class Flavobacteriia; order Flavobacteriales; family Weeksellaceae; genus Empedobacter; species Empedobacter sp. UBA3475. The sequence goes on from NZ_DFRA01000067.1 coordinate 752, forward strand.
CATACACATAATTCGCAATCAAAGCAGGGCTCATTTCTGTTGCTGCTTTTTCTATCGTATCTTCGAAATCGTATAATGCACGAATAATTTCTTTTTCTGCATCATTCAATTCTATTGCATTTGCATCAAATTCTTTTGGGGATTCTTTTCTCAATAATGACTGAATACGCGCAAAAGTATATTGAATAAAAGGTCCTGTATTTCCATTAAAATCAACAGATTCTTTCGGATCGAATAAAATACGTTTCTTAGGATCTACTTTCAAAATGTAATATTTCAAAGCACCCATCGCAATTGTTTCGTACAACTCAGCTTTTTCATCATCAGACATTCCGTCTAATTTCCCTAACTCTTCAGAAATCTCTTTTGCTGTATTATAAACTTCTTGCATCAAATCATCTGCATCTACAACTGTTCCTTCACGAGATTTCATTTTTCCGTTTGGTAAATCAACCATTCCGTAAGACAAGTGATGTAAAGCATCAGCCCAAGAATAACCTAATTTTTTCAAGATTAAGAACAAAACTTTGAAGTGATAATCTTGCTCATTTCCTACAACATACGTTAATTCTTCTAACGTTGGATTATTTTTGAAACGCTCTACTGCAGTTCCTAAATCTTGTGTGATATAAACCGAAGTTCCGTCTGAACGTAAAACTAATTTTTCATCCAAACCTTCTGCAGTCAAATCAATCCAAACAGAACCATCTTCTCTTTTGTAGAAAACACCTTTGTTTAAACCATCTTCAACAATATCTTTTCCTAAAATGTAGGTATTCGATTCGTATAAATATTCGTCAAAAGCAACACCAAGACGTTTGTACGTTTTAGCGAAACCATCATACACCCAACCGTTCATTTTTTGCCAAAGCTCAATAACTTTTGGTTCATGTGCTTCCCATTGACGCAGCATTTCTTGTGCTTCTAAGAAAATTGGAGCTTCTTTTTTCGCTTCGTCTTCCGTTTTTCCTTGCGCTTCTAATTCTTTGATTTCTTGACGATAATGTTTGTCAAATTCCACATAATATTTTCCAACCAAATGGTCGCCTTTCATATTTGCAGATTCTGGTGTTTCACCATTTCCAAATTTTTCCCAAGCAATCATAGATTTACAAATGTGAATCCCACGATCATTAATAATTTGTGTTTTAATCACATTATTTCCTGCTGCTTCAATGATTTGAGAAACCGAAAATCCTAACAAATTATTACGGACATGTCCTAAATGCAAAGGTTTGTTTGTATTTGGCGATGAATATTCTACCATTACCGTTCTCGAATTTTCATCAACTTTTGTAATTCCAAAAGTTGAATTTTGAGCATTTTGAGTAAAATTTTCTAAAAATTCTACTGAACTTAAACTCATATTCAAGAAACCTTTTACAACATTAAACGCTGTAATTTTATTATTTTCAACCAAATTTTCACCGATTTTAGCACCGATTTCTTCTGGTTTACCTTTCAAAGTTCTGATTAATGGGAAAACAACCAATGTATAATCACCTTCAAACTCTTTCCTTGTAAACTGAATTTCAACAGATTCAGGGTTAATTTGATAAACGTTTTGAATCGCTTCTAAAACATTCTGCGTGATGTATTGTTTTAAACTCATTTTTATTCCTTTTTACTTAATCGAAATGCAAAAGTACGAAGTTTCAACGAATTTGAACGGATTGCACATTGAGTTTTTAAGAAGTCATCAAGAAAACTTATCTTTGCAAAATGAAAGCTACATTCGCGGATTTCGAATTAACAAAACAATTGAGTTCGGCTTTAGAAAAGTTGAATATCACAACCCCAACTCCAATTCAAGAAAAATCATTCAAACCGATTCTTTCTGGACGAGATATAATGGGAATTGCCCAAACAGGTACAGGTAAAACAATGGCTTACTTATTACCCTTGTTGAATACTTATCAATACTCTAAAACGAATCAACCAAAGATTGTTATTTTGGTTCCGACACGCGAATTAGTTGTTCAGGTTACCGATATTTTAGAGCAATTAACAGAGTTTATCAATGTTCGTGTTTTAGGAATTTATGGTGGTGTAAACATCAATACTCAAAAATTATTGGTGTATGAAGGCGTTGATATTTTGGTTGGAACACCAGGTCGTGTTTTAGATTTGGCGATAGACAATGTATTATCATTCAAAGAAATGAAGAAATTAGTGGTTGACGAATTTGACGAAATGTTGAGTTTAGGTTTTCGTCCGCAACTGATTCATTTATTTACAATGATGAGCGAAAAACGTCAAAACATTTTATTTTCTGCTACGATGACAGATCAAGTAGATGATATGTTACACGAATATTTCAAAAATCCTATTGAAATTTCCTTAGCTCGTTCAGGAACACCATTAGAAAAAATCACTCAATTGGCTATTCCAGTTGAGAATTTCAATACAAAATTGAATTTAATTGTTCATCAATTAGGAGACAAAGCAAAATTTGAGAAAGTTTTAATTTTCGCAAACAATAAAAAACATGCTGATTTAATCTTTAATCATTTAGATGAAATTTATCCAGATGAATTTGGAGTAATTCATTCTAACAAATCTCAAAATTATCGTTTGAGAACAATGGAAGCCTTTACCAGAGATGAATACCGAGGAATTATCACGACAGATATTATGGCTCGTGGTTTGGATATTCCTGATGTTACGCATGTTATCAATTTCGAAATTCCAGAAATTCCAGAACAATATATTCACCGAATTGGGCGTACAGGACGTGCGGATAAAAAAGGAGAAGCGATTTCTTATTTTTCTGAAAAGGAAATTGAACGTTTAGATGCTATTGAAGCATTGATGGATAAAGAGATTAACGAACTTCCTTTTCCTGAAGAGGACGTAAAAATAAATCCTGTAAAACGTGAATTTGAGAAAGATGTTGTAAAAATGAAACAACTTACAACTGTAAAAATTGAAGAACGTGGTGCAGCATTTCACGAGAAAAAAGATAAAAATAAAAAGGTGAATTTAGGTGGTCCTACAAAACGTAAACCACCAAAATCTAAACCTAAAAACCGTGGTCAGCAAAAACAGAAAGCGAAAGCACGTAAAAAAGGAAAATAAAATGAAAGCGACCAATTGGTCGCTTTTCTTATTTTAAAATCTGTTTGAATTTAGATTTAAATTTTGCAATTTTTGGTCCAACAACTGCCGAACAATATGGCTGATCTGGATTTTCATTGTAATAACCTTGATGATAATCTTCGGCTGGCCAAAATTTATCTAAAGGCTCTATTGTTGTAACGAATTTATCTTCATACAAAGTTCCGTTATCAAACTCTTTTAACGATTCTTCCGCTTGCTTTTTTTGTTCTTCTGATGTGTAAAAAATACTCGAACGATATTGTGTACCAACATCGTTTCCTTGTCTATTTAACTGTGTTGGATTATGTATATTCCAAAAAATTTCTAATAATTCTTTGTACGAAATCACTTCATTGTCAAAAGTAATTTCAACAACTTCCGCATGATTTGTATCTGTATCACAAACCTGACGATAAGTAGGATTTTCTACATTACCTCCTGCAAATCCAGAGATAGCTTGTTCTACTCCATTTATCGAATTAAAAATTCCTTCCACACACCAAAAACAACCAGCTCCTAAAACTGCTATTTCCTTGCTCATGTCTTCTCTATTTTTACTTATTCAATCAAAAAAAATTCTAATTTATCAGAACCATTCTTATATTTTTATACCAATTGGAAAGCGGTATCATCTTTTACATCACCAATAACAAAAGTACTGTGAGTACTACCAATTACCTTTATTGTTGTTAGTTTATTTACCATAAAATCTCTGTATTCGTCCATATTTTCGAAAGACATTTTGATAATGTAATCGTAATCACCACTTACATGATAACTCGCCTGAACTTCTTTTAAATTCACAATTTCGTTTTCGAAAATCTTGATGTTATCAGCAGAATGTTGTTGTAACTTAATATGGCTAAATACCAAAAGCTCTCTGTTAATTAATCTTCTATTTACAAGCGCAACATATTTAGAAATAATTCCTGACTTTTCTAATTTCTTGATTCTTTCATGAATTGCGGTTGACGATAAATTTAACTTATCAGATAATTCTTTATAGGTAATTTTACTGTTTTCTTGTAGATACATTAGCAGCTGTTGATCGAGAGTGTCAAATTTCATTTCAATTAATTTTTTTCTAAAGTAACAACATTATTTTGAATAATTATCTATATAGATTAAAAAAATTACTCATCTACAGAAAATATATTTATAATTTATTAAAACACACCGTTTTTTGTTCTATTCTAAAAAAGATAAAAAGTTAAACTCTATAATTTTTATATACTAATAAATGTTAAATATCTTTCATTATTCATATTATTCATTGTATATTTGAGCTCGAAAAATCGAGAGGAAAGATTTGACTGATTGCAACCTCATAAAACAATTGCTAAAACAGGACTTCAGTTTTCTCCTTCCCTCTATCATTTAAAAAAAAGTATAGAAATGTCATATTTATTTACGTCAGAATCAGTTTCTGAGGGGCATCCAGATAAAATTGCCGATCAAATTTCTGATTCAATTCTTGACCACTTTTTAGCATTTGATGCAAAAAGTAAAGTAGCTTGTGAAACTTTAGTAACGACTGGACAAGTTGTTTTAGCAGGTGAAGTAAAATCTAATTCTTACATTGATTTACAACGTGTAGCAAGAGAAACAATTGCTGAAATTGGTTACACGAAAAGTGAATATATGTTCGATGCAAATTCTTGTGGAATTTTATCTGCAATTCACGAACAATCTCCAGATATTAACCAAGGTGTAGACAGACAATCTGACGAAGAGCAAGGTGCTGGTGACCAAGGAATGATGTTTGGTTATGCTACAAGCGAAACTGAAAACTATATGCCTTTGGCGTTAGATTTATCGCACAGATTATTGAAAGAATTAGCACATATCCGTAAATACGAGAAAGATTTGTTACCATATTTACGTCCTGATGCTAAATCTCAGGTAACAATTGAATATGATAATGACAACAAACCTGTTCGTATCGATACAATTGTAATTTCTACTCAACATGATGACTTCGCAAACGAAGAAGCTATGAGAGATAAAATTACAAATGACTTAGTAAGTATTTTAATTCCTCGTGTTAAAGCGCAACTACCTGTTCATTTACGCGATTTATTTACAGATAGTATTACTTACCATATCAATCCTACAGGAAAATTCGTTATTGGAGGACCTCACGGAGATACAGGTTTGACTGGTCGTAAAATTATTGTAGATACTTATGGTGGTAAAGGTGCTCACGGTGGTGGTGCTTTCTCAGGAAAAGATCCATCAAAAGTTGACCGTTCTGCTGCTTATGCTGCGCGTCATATTGCAAAAAACTTGGTTGCAGCTGGTGTTGCTGACGAAGTTTTAGTACAAGTTTCTTATGCAATTGGTGTCGCTGCTCCAGTTTCTTTATTAGTAAATACTTTCGGAACTCAAAAAGTTGAGTTAACTGAAGGAGAAATTTCTACAAAAGTTTCTGAAATCTTTGATATGAAGCCTTTCGCTATCGAGCAAAGATTAAAATTAAGAAACCCTATTTACAAAGAAACTGCATCTTACGGACACTTAGGTAGAGAACCAAAAACGGTATCGAAACGTTTTGAATCTGCTAATGGACAAGATGTTGTTGAAGTTGAAGTTGAATTATTCACTTGGGAAAAATTAGACTTCGTAGATCAAATTAAAACAGCTTTCGGATTATAATCTGAAAATTTTAAATCATAAAAAAATCCACTCAATATTGAGTGGATTTTTTTATGATTAATTTTTACTAATCGAATTGACTAACCAATATCGTTTTCCTTCTTTGTAAGAAATATTGATACTATCTCTAGAAAGCATAATCAGTTTTGTTGGTGTCCAACCCACATTTCTTAACGAATTGCTTCCTGTCATTTCCATTTGAATATTTTCTATCGGATCAATTTTTTGAGATGTGATAAAATCAAATTTATATAAATTCTTAGATTGAGAAACTTGCACTACTCCACTATCTTGTACAATTCCTCCTAAAGAATCTTGAAAAATAATAAATCGTCTTTCATATTTTTCTTTATAAATAGTATTCTGGCTATCATCCTCATTATTACAAGAAAATATCATCATTAATAATGAAGCAAAACATACAATCGTTCTCATAAAACATCATTTTATATTTAACTATTTTCGGCTCAAAATATTGTATAAAAAAAGACGCTCACTACTGAACGTCTTTTCTATTATTATTCCTAAAAAACTATCTTGTTGCATTTGCAGTCCAAGTTTTACCATCTTTTGTGTAAAGAATTGTCAATTTTGCATTATCAATTCTAATATAAGATAATTCATCTGCTCCAACACTCACCAAAGTATTGTCACCTTTCTTTTCAAACTCAACACCGTTTAAATCTGGAATTTTATCAGAAAAAGCAAAATTATACTTTGTTCCGCTTGCAATTTTTGTTACAAATACACTACCACTTTGAGTTGATAATGAATTATTCGCGTCTTTATAACTTAAACTTCCTTTGTAAGTTCCTGCAAAAAAATCGTTATTTGCTGGATCGTCATCATCATTACAAGCTGTGAATACAAATAAGGCGAAAAATGTTACCGCCAAAAATTTCAATAGATTCTTCATGTTTTTATTTTTTTATTGGTTATAACAATCAATATTTTCAATTATAATACCATAAAATGTTAAATAAAATTGATAAAGTATTTTTTAACATTTTTAACTCTCACAAAAAATCGTATTTTTGAAGCAATATATAATACCTATAAACATGAATTTATTGCAAGGTAAAACAGCAATCGTTACAGGCGCAACTCGCGGTATTGGAAAAAGTATTGCTGAAGTTTTTGTGAAAAATGGCGCTAACGTTGCCTTTACTTATGCTTCTTCTGTAGAAAAAGCAAAAGCTTTGGAAGAAGAATTGGGACAATTCGGTAAAGTAAAAGGATATCAATCTGATGCTTCTGATTACGAAGCTGCTCAAAAATTAGTGGAAGATGTAATTGCTGAGTTTGGTCAAGTTGATATTGTAATTAATAATGCTGGAATTACAAAAGATAATTTGTTGATGAGAATGTCTGCAGAAGATTTCGAAAAAGTAATTCAAACAAACTTAAATTCGGCTTTCAACTTAACAAAAGCAGTGATCAAACCAATGATGAAACAACGTTCTGGATCTATCGTGAACATGTCTTCTATTGTTGGAATCAAAGGAAATGCTGGGCAAGCAAATTATGCAGCATCTAAAGCTGGTTTAATTGGTTTCTCTAAATCTGTTGCATTAGAATTAGGTTCTCGTAATATTCGTTGTAATGCAATTGCACCAGGTTTCATCGAAACTGAAATGACAGAAGTTTTAGACCAAAAAGTTGTTGAAGAATGGCGTAATGGAATTCCATTAAAACGTGGAGGACAACCAGAAGACGTTGCAAATGCATGTTTATTCTTAGCGTCAGATTTATCAAGTTATGTAACAGGACAAGTTTTGAGTGTAGACGGAGGTTTACATACTTAATTCTTAAAAATATCATACTTTTTGAAAGGTTTTGTTTAGTAAATTTGCTAATCAAAACCTTTTATAATTTAAGACAACTACGTTGAGAAAAATATCAAATAAATTAAATGTTCAATTGATTGCTGAAACTTTTTTGGCTTTCGGAATTGATCATATCGTATTATCGCCAGGATCTCGAAACGGAGCATTAACAATGCAATTTGCGAATGACAAACGTTTCAAAACTTATAGTGTAATCGACGAACGTTCGGCAGGATTTGTCGCTTTGGGAATGGCACAGCAAATTCAGAAACCTGTTGTTGTTTGTTGTACTTCTGGTTCGGCAACGGCAAATTATTACCCAGCAATTACGGAAGCTTTTTTTCAAAATGTTCCTGTAATCGTGCTTTCTGCAGATCGTCCCGAGCATTTGGTTGATAATTTTGATGGACAAACCATTCGCCAAAAAGATATTTTTGAGAAACATTCAGTTCATAATGTACAACTTTCCGAAAGTGAAGAAACGGATGATTTAACGCGAAATATGTTGTTGACGAAATATGCGTTGATTGATTGTATGCACAAATCTGCGCCAATTCATATCAATATGCCTTTTTCTGAGCCTTTGTACGAATCTGTAACAACACCAGATATTGAAATTGATACAATTACAATTCCTGCAAAAGATTATCCAGAAATTGATGTAATTGATTTGATGAAACGTTGGAATGCTTCGACGCGTAAAATGATTTTGGTCGGATTACATCATCCTGATGCCAAATTTGATCATTTTGTAAAACAATTGGCGCAAGATGATTCGGTTGTTGTGTTAACAGAAGTAACATCAAATATTCATGATGAACGATTTTTCAATAAAATAGATCAAGTTATTTTCCCTTATTCGGAAGAAGAATTAGAAGCGTTGAAACCTGATATTTTATTGACAATTGGGCAAAATGTCGTTTCCAAAAAGATTAAAAAATTCTTACGCGATCAAAAACCAATACAACATTGGCATTTAGATGAATATTGGCAACCAGATACTTTCCAAGCATTAACAGATAAAATTGAAACGAAACCTGAATTATTTTTAGAACAATTTGTTCCGTTTGTCAATCCAAAAGAATCTGAATATTACAACACATGGAATTCAATTCGAGAAGCGAATAATATCAAACACAAAAATTACATCAATATGATTCCATTTTGTGATTTGAAAGCATTTGATTCTATTATCAGAAATTATCCAGAAAATTGGCAAATTCAGTACGGAAATTCTACCGTTATTCGTTACGGATTATTATTTGATCATAACAATTCGAATCCTGTTTTCTGTAATCGTGGAACAAGTGGAATTGATGGTTCTACGTCGACAGCAATTGGCGCTTGTATCGCTTCTGGTCAAAATACGGTGATGATTACGGGCGATATTTCATTTTTCTATGATTCGAATGCTTTGTGGAATGTAAACATGCCAAATAATTTCAGAATTATTTTGATTAATAATGGTGGCGGAAATATTTTCAAATTTATTCCTGGTCCTTCTGAAACAGATGTAGTTGAAGATTATTTTGAAACAAAACATCATTTCACTGCCGAACATTTAGCTAAAATGTATGGTTTTGAATACCAAGTTGTTTCAAATTTAACTGATTTAGAAAATACTTTTGAAGATTTTTATGCAGAAAGTAATCGCCCGAAGATTTTAGAAATTGATACACGAAATTCTGCTAACGATGCTATTTTGAGAGGATATTTTAGTAGTTTGAAGTAAAAAATATTAAAGAGAAATCATTAGTTTGGTTTCTCTTTTTAATTCAAATAATTTTCCTAAAACATTTTCAAAAAGACACCTTCTATATAAATTCTATATAAACTAGGTTGGTATTCTCCGATTGAAATGATAACATAATACTCGGATGTTTCCTTTAAATACACATATAAATTCTCAGCGTTTCTGTAACTAGTCAAATCAACAATAAAATTATTTTTAATAATTCCTTTACAATGACTAATGATGGAAGTAAAAAGATTCTTCTCAATATTATTTTCTACAATATTTAACTCTACTAATTCTTCAAAATCAAAAGTAAAATCTAATTCATTATTTATTTTAAAATTGTGTTTACCATAAATAAAAATGCAATCAGAAGATTGAATTAGAAGCATTTTACTCATTATTTGCTTTATATCTTTATTCATTGAATAAAAATTAAATTATCTCAATTTTCTCTCCTAAAAACTTTGGTTGAACACCAAAAAAGCTATCAATAAAAACTTTCGTTCGAGCAAAATACTCGCGGATATTTGTTTTTAATCCAGCATGTTTATTGACATCTTTTGCACTGTAACCATACGCATTAATTCCGTTTTGACGTGCAATATAAACTGCTCGTTGATTGTGAAACTCTTGGGAAACTACAATAAATTCATTCTGACTAAAAATTTCCTTTGCACGAATCATAGAATCTAATGTTCTAAAACCTGCATAATCCAAATAAATCACATTTTCTGGAACTCCATTTTTTATTAAGGCTTGTTTCATTGCTTCAGGTTCGTTGTAGTTTTTTCGACCATGATCTCCACTCAAAATAAAGTACGTTACTTTTCCTGATTGATACAATTCTGTTGCAGCTTCTATACGATACGTAAAGTAATAATTTTGATAACCACTCACCAAATTTGGCGCTGTTCCCAATACAATCGCAACTTTGGTTTTAGGTAAAATCTCTAATTTATCTGTGACAAATTCTTCCGTTGAGTTTTCTATTTTATAATTTGCAAAAGCTGTGAACAAAAGACTTCCAATTCCTAAAATAAGTAAAGTATAAAAAGATTTTTTCAGAAACTTTTTGGTTTTGATTTTCATAGTTGGTTCAAGATTATTTCTTGTGTTAAAAATACAATATATTCTTCAGTTTTATAATGATTTAAGAACTCCTATCCGATAATAAATATTTAAAATCAAAATTTCATTAAAAAAATCTATCTTACTATATTGCGTATTATTTTTTCAAAATACAACTATGAGAACAAGATTATTTTTTCTAGCCACCACTCTATTTACAGTTTCAACTCTATCAGCACAAAAATTCGAAATTGATACCTTACAATATCAGGGAAGTGATAAAAACATTATCAACCTTGTTGTTTTAGCAGATGGTTATACAAAAGACGAATTAAAATATTATAAAGAAGATGCAAAACGATTTACAGACTATTTTTTCAAAACGGAACCATTAAGTCAATATATCAATTATTTTAATGTATTTGTTATAAATAGTATTTCTGAGGAATCTGGTGCAATTCACCCATATTCTACCAAAGAATGTCCCACAGAAAAAGTAGATTGGGATCAGTTACCTGAACGTTATAATAAATTTGTAAAGAAATATGAAGTTCCGAAAACTAATCCAAATACAATTTTCGGAAGTAGTTTTGATATTTCTGGAATTCATCGTTTAGTTGTTCCAACGAAAAATGAAAAGGTATTACAAGTTCTGAAAGATAATATTCCCAATTATAGTCAAGTTGTAATTCTTGTTAATTCTCCTTTTTATGGTGGTTCTGGAGGAGAATTTGCGACGACAACAGTTAATTTTAAAAGTAATGATATCGCTGTTCACGAAATTGGACATTCGTTTGCAAAATTATCAGACGAATATTGGTCTGGTCCGTTGTATACGGTTCCTGGTCCAAATAAAACACAGAATATACAAGATGTTCCTTGGAAAAATTGGATTGGGACAAATGGAATTGGAATTTATGCATATGGCGAAAAAGATGCAAGAGCACAATGGTTTCGTCCGCACGAATTCTGTAAAATGCAATATTTAATCGCGCCTTTTTGTAATGTTTGTCAAGAAGAATTTATTGAAGTAATTCATCAAAAAACAAATCCAATTATTTCTACAAAACCCGCTGTTGATACTCCTGTTAACACAGAAAACATGAATGCTTTTACTCTTAATTTAGTAAAACCAGTTCCAAATACCCTGAAAGTAAAATGGATTTTGAATAATAAATTGATTGCAGAAAATTTAGATTCTATTCATCTAAACAAAGGTCAATTCAACTTAGAAAAAAATATTTTAAGAGCTGAAGTGACGGATACAACGCAATTAGTAAGAAAAGAAAATCATGCGAATCATATGTACACAACGCAATGGGAAATTACAAAACCTAATAATGAGAGTTTAACTCCACCAGTTTTGACATGGGGTGAAAAACAAGAAAGTTGTTACAATGAACATCAGGCACTAACGGTGAAAAATCCAGAAGCAAAAGTTGAATATTTTTGGTATGATGAGCTAAATTCTACTCAACCATTTGTAAAAGGAAGCAATATTATTAGTCCAACTATTACTGAGAATAAGACTTATTATGTTGAAAGTAATTGGAACAACAAAAAATCTGAACGAAAAGCAATTCAAATTACTGTTTTAGAAAAAATTAATTTTTCTGAAAAAGTTAGTATCAAACAGAATAAAAAAGACGGAACGATTATACTTACTTTAAAAAATACTGACGATAAGAAATATAAATTCGAATGGTTGGATGAAGATGGAAATAGAATCTATAATTTCGATCCAAAAGAGAATAAAACGGTTTATAAAGGGAGTGATTCATCATCTATCACAATCAAAAATGAATTCTTAGGTTCTACAATTTTTGTCAAGAAAATAGATAAAGAAACGACATGCTCTAGCGAAAAAGTTACAATAAAATTGTAATAAAAAAAGCGACCAAAAGGTCGCTTTTTTTATCTATATTTCAGAATAATTATTCTTTAATACGTTCTACATAAGAACCATCTTCTGTGTTGATTTTTACTTTATCACCTTCGTTGATGAATAAAGGAACACGGATTTCAGCACCAGTTTCTGTCGTTGCAGGTTTTGTAGCATTTGTAGCTGTATCACCTTTAAGACCTGGCTCTGTGTATGTAATTTCCATTACAACTGTAGTTGGTAACTCAGCTGCTAAAGCTGTTTCATCAGAAGCACGGAACAAGATTTTTACTTCGTCACCAGCTTTCATAAATTGTGAATTATCAATCAAATCTTTGTTTAAATAAACTTGAGAGAAATCATCATTATTCATGAAGTGGAAACCATTATCATCTTCATATAAATATTGGTAGTTACGTGTTTCTACACGAACTTCTTCAATTTTATGACCAGCAGAGAATGTATTGTCTAATACTTTTCCGTTAGTTAATGATTTTAATTTTGTACGAACGAAAGCAGGTCCTTTACCTGGTTTTACGTGTAAAAATTCGATAATTTTATACGTATCATTATTAAAAATAATACATAAACCTTTTCTGATATCAGAAGTTGTCGCCATTTATTCTATTGTTATTTTATTAAACTCCCGAGCTATATCCTTTCATAATTCCACGATCACTTGTATTGATAAAATCAAGGATCACTTCACGATAATGTGAATCTGGGAATTTTTCTAAGATTTGTTCTACAGCCTGAGATACGTTATTTTTTTGTTGATATAAAATTCTGTAAATACCTTGAATTTCGAAGATTTCTTCTGATGTAAAACCTTTTCTTCTCAATCCAATTGCATTAACTCCCGCATAAGCAACAGGATTTTTTGCAGCTTTAACATACGGAGGAACATCTTTACGAATTTGTGTCGCACCAGCTACAAAAGCATGTTCTCCAATTTTTGTAAATTGATGAACTGCACTATAACCACCAATAAAAGCGAAATCTCCAACTTCTATATGTCCTGCTAAACCAACCGCATTTACGATTACGACATTATTTCCTACAACACAATCGTGCGCGATATGTGCAGTTGCCATAATCAAACAATTGTCACCAATTTTAGTATAACCTAATGCATTAGTTCCTTTGTTTACAGTAACGCATTCACGAATTGTTGTATTGTCACCAATATATGTTAAAGTTTTTTCACCTTCGTACTTCAAATCTTGAGGCTCACCAGAAATTACCGTACCTGGATAAATTTTACAATTTTTTCCAATACGTGCTCCTGACATAATTGTTACATTAGGACCAATCCATGTTCCATCACCAATTTCTACATCTTCGTAAACAGAAGAGAAAGGGCTGATTGTAACATTTTCACCTATTATTGCAGTTGGATGAACATATGCCATCGGATGATTCATAACTTCCATTTCTTTAATTATTCTTTTGTAATAACTGCCATCATTTCTGCTTCCACAGCAATTTGATTGTTTACATATCCAATTCCTTGCATATGAACAATTCCTCTTCTAATTGGTTCAACCAACTCTAATTTAAACACCAATGTATCACCTGGAATAATTTTGCGTTTAAATTTAGCACTTTCAATTTTCATGAAATAAGTTGAATAATCTTGAGGATTTTCTAATTCTCCTAAAATCAATAACCCTCCTAATTGTGCCATTGCTTCAATTTGCAATACACCTGGCATAACAGGTTCTTTAGGAAAATGTCCAACAAAGAAAGGCTCGTTCATCGTTACATTTTTCACGCCGATTAAACCTGTTGCACTTTTAGAAATTACCTTGTCAATCAATAAGAATGGTGGACGATGTGGTAATAACTTCATGATATCATTAATATCATAAACTGGTTCTGCTGTCAAATCAAATTCTGGCACTTTATTGCGTTGCGCTAATTTAATTTGTTTGCTTAATTTCTTTGCAAAATTTGTATTGGTATGATGTCCAGGCTTTGTTGCAATAATTTTAGCCTTCAATTTTTTACCTACTAAAGCCAAATCTCCCACAACATCTAATAATTTGTGACGTGCAGCTTCATTTGGATAGTGTAAAGTCAAGTGATCCAAGATTCCATTCGGACGAATAGAAACATCATCTCTATTGAACGCTTTACATAATTTTTCTTTTGTTTCTGGCGTAATTTCTTTGTCAACATAAACAATTGCATTGTCTAAATCTCCACCTTTTACTAAACCAGCTTCCAACAATTGCTCTAACTCATGTAAGAAACAAAATGTTCTTGCTTGAGAGATATCTTGTTTGAAGTTTTTGATAGATGTTAAAGTTGCATTTTGAGTTCCCAAAACTTTCGTTCCGAAATCTACCATTGCTGTAACTTGGTATTCATCTGCAGGAATCGCCGTGATTTCTGATCCTGTTTCTGGATCTACATACGTTACAATTTCTTTAATTCTATAATATTCTCTGTCTTTATCTTGCTCTACAATTCCAGCAGATTCTATTGCTTCAACGAAAAAACGAGAAGAACCGTCCATAATTGGTGGTTCCGCATTGTCAATTTCAATGTAACAATTATCAATATCCATACCTACCAAAGCTGCCAAAACGTGCTCTGTTGTATGTACTTTAACTCCTTTCTTCTCTAAAGTTGTTCCTCTGGCTGTACTCACAACATACTGTGCATCAGCTTCTACTTGAGGTTGACCTTCTAAATCTGTTCTAACAAATACAAATCCTGTATCTGGTTCGGCTGGTCTAAATGTTAAGGTAACAAATTTACCTGTATGTAAGCCAACACCTTTTAGAACGGCTTCATTCGCTAAAGTTTTTTGTTTATCAGACATTAACTTTTACTTTTGTTTGTTCTCTTTTTCTAATTTATCGATTCGTTTCACAATTTCTGGAAACTTTCTAAAATGTACATAAGATTTTCTAAAGCTTGACGCTTCGATTGCTGGCGAACCATACAATTGCGTTTTACTTTCTACATCACCATTAATACCACTCTGAGCTTGTACTTGTACAAAATCTCCGATTGTCAAATGACCTGCGATACCAACTTGACCTCCAATCATACAATTACGTCCAATTTTTGTAGATCCTGCTACTCCACTTTGCGAAGCAATAACAGTATTCTCTCCAATTTGAACGTTGTGAGCAATTTGAATTTGGTTATCTAATTTTACTCCTTTACGAATAATTGTAGATCCCATTGTTGCTCTATCTATTGTTGATCCTGCTCCAATTTCGACATTATCTTCAATCAAAACATTTCCTATTTGAGGAATTTTTTCGAAAGAACCATCTGGATTTGGCGCAAAACCGAAACCATCAGCACCAATCACAACATTAGAATGAATGATACAATTTTGACCAATTTCACACTCTTCATACACTTGTACGCCTGAATGTAAAACGGTATTATCACCAATCTTAGCATGATCGCCAATCGTTACATTTGGATATATTTTTACATTATTCCCAATCGAAACATTAGCTCCAATATAAGAAAAACTTCCAACATATACATTATCTCCTAGTTGCGCAGTAGAATTTACTTTCGTATATTCTTCTATTCCAACTTTATTATTTTTTATCGTATTGTAATACTGCAACAGCTTTGTAAAGGCTTGATATGCATCTTCAACCACAATCAATGTAGACGAAATAGAATCTGTTGCCACAAAATCCTTACTCACAATCACAATAGAAGCGTTTGTTGTATAGATAAAATGCTCGTATTTCGGATTAGCCAAAAACGAAATCGAACCTTCTTTTCCTTCCTCTATCTTCGATAATGTGGAAACCTCTACATTTGCATCACCTGTTACGGTTCCTTGCAATAATTGCGCAATCTCTGCAGCTTTAAATTTCATAGTCTGCAAAACTAATAATTATTCTTAAATTTATAAAATGATTATTTAAGTTATTTAACTTTTTTGTCAAATTCTTCAAATCGATATTTAAACGCTATGGTAATGATATTTTGTAATTTCTTGTTGCAAAAATTGCGTTAACAAACTTTTTTCTGAACTCGAAATTTCTTTTACCTCACCATTTTTATATAAAACCTTTATTGGACTTTTTGATTTTTCGTACGGAACAATTTTTATCGTTGTTTGTTCCACAAAATAACTTGCATCATCAATTCCTAAAGCATTTTCTACTCTATTTTTTTCAACCAAAATTTCTTCTTCGGATAATTTTGTATCCATCAAATATGATTTTGGTAATGTACGCTGAATGATATTTTTTGATAATTTACTCAAAATTAAATCATCATGAAACTGCCATTCTTTTATCGCTGATAAAACATCCGAGTCGTCCAAACGTGTGAAAATTTCTAAACCTTCTTTCGATAAACTTCCAACTTCATTTTCTTTTAAAAAGTATTTAAAAGCAAACGTTGCAAAAAGATTTTCTCCCGTTTTTGTCAATTCTTTCGCTCTTCTCAAAACGCTAATCAAAAAATTCTCTGCTGTAAACGATTTCTTATGCATATACACTTGCATGTACATAAACATACGCGCCATCAAAAATTTCTCGACCGACGAAATTCCCTTTGCTTCTATCACCAACTCATCATTCGAGACATTCATCATTGAGATAATTCGTTCCGGATTGATATTTCCTTCTACCACTCCTGTGTAAAAACTATCGCGCTTCAAATAATCCATGCGATCGCAATCCAACTGACTCGAAACTAATTGTGACAAGAACTTTTTCGGATAATTTCCTTTAAAAATTTGAATAGCTAGAGCTAATCGATTATCAAAAATTTGATTCAATTCTTCCATCAAACGAAGCGAAACTTCTTCGTGATGCGAACCATTAATTATAGAATGTTCAAGAGAATGAGAAAAAGGTCCGTGTCCCAAATCATGCAATAAAATCGCGATTAAAGCTCCATTTTCTTCTTCTGGAGTAATGTCGACGTTTTTTCTTTTGAGAATATTTAAGGCTTTTTGCATCAAATGCATACAACCTAAAGCGTGATGAAAACGAGAATGTCTCGCTCCTGGATAAACCATTTCTGTTAATCCAGTTTGCGTAATTCTACGAAGTCGCTGAAAATATGGATGTTGAATAATCTGATAAATAAGCTCGTTTGGAATCGTAATAAATCCATGAACTGGATCATTTACTATCTTCAACTTATTATTGTTTAATGGATTCAAACGTACTGTTTTGTCGGCAAAGATAAGAATTTTTACTCATTCAGAACGTTACTTTTTTGATTAAGAATGGTTTTTATAAAATATTTTAGATAAAAATCATTTTTGGAATTATTTATGCTAAATAATCATCGCAAATTTTGGGAAAACTACAATTTTGTTTAACATACAATTTTGATTTTAACATTTCCGTAATCGCTATATTTGGAATAATTCTAAAAGTAGAAATCAATATAAAAAATAAAAATATAACAAATGGCTATAAAAATTTTATGGATTGATGATGAAATCGATTTATTGAAACCACACCAGCTTTTTTTAGAGAAGAAAGGATACGATACAACAATGATAAATAATGCGACTGATGCATTAGAAGAAATAGAAAAAGAGAGCTTTGCAGCGGTTTTAATCGACGAAAATATGCCCGGTTTGAGCGGATTGGAAGCTTTACCAAAAATTAAAGAATTGCGTCCAAATCTTCCTGTTATTATGGTCACAAAAAGTGAGGAAGAACATATCATGGAAGATGCAATTGGCTCACATATAGCAGATTATTTAATTAAACCGGTTAATCCAAATCAGATTTTATTGAGTTTGAAAAAGATTTTGGACGCATCGAAAATTATTTCTGAAAAAACAGTGATTAATTATCAACAGGAATTCAGAAATATCACAATGGATATGATGAATGCACGCGATTTTGAAGATTGGCAAGAGATTTATAAAAAATTAGTTTTTTGGGAACTTGAACTTGAAAATATCGAAGATACAGCACTTTCTCAAATCATCGAAAATCAGAAAAGTGAAGCAAATGCAGCTTTCTTCAAATTTATAGAACGTAATTACGAAGATTGGTTGCACGACGACGAAGATCGTCCCGTTTTATCACATACAATTTTCAATCAATTGGTTCGACCTCATCTTGGAAAAGATAAAAATGTTTTATTGATTATGGTGGATAATTTACGCTACGATCAATGGAAAGTTATTGAGCCAATTTTCAATCGTTATTATAATTCAGAAGCCGAAAATTTATATTATAGTATTTTACCTTCGGCAACGCAATATGCTAGAAATGCGTTCTTTTCGGGTTTAATGCCGTTGGAAATTGAGAAAAAATATCCTGAATATTGGTTGAATGATACCGATGAAGGAAATAAAAATATGTACGAAAAAGAATTGTTAGGAGAACAATTAAAACGTCTTGGTTTTGGCGATTTATCGTATAATTATTTTAAAATTTTAAATTCTGATTTCGAGAAAAAAATTGCAGATGATTTTAATAATTACAAAAAGAATAATTTGAATGTAATTGTCTATAACTTTATCGATATTCTTTCGCATGCGAAAACAGACAACAAAATTGTTGGAGAAATTATTCGTGATGATAAAACGTATCGTTCGATCACAAAACATTGGTTTGAAAATTCATATTTAATGGAAATTGTGAAAAAAGCGGCGCAAGAAAAAATGAAAATTATTGTAACAACCGATCACGGAACAATTTACGTAAAAGAGCCTACGAAGGTAATTGGCGACAAAGAAGCGAGTACAAATTTGCGTTATAAATTGGGGAAACAATTGCAATACGATCCAAAAGATGTTTTGGCGGTTGAGCAACCAGAAAAATTCCTTTTACCTAAGGTTAATGTTACGTCAAAGTATATCTTTGCAAAAGAAAATTTATTTTTAACGTATCCAAAAAATTACAATCATTTCGTTAATTATTACAAAAACACTTACCAACACGGTGGAATTTCGTTGGAGGAAATAATTATCCCAATGGTTGTTTTAACACCAAAAAATTAAATGGAATTTATCATCAATAATTTAGACGAATTACCTGAAGTTGCTCAAAAAATAATCGATCAACTTCAGCATAAATTAATCACTTTCGAAGGAGAAATGGGAGCTGGAAAAACAACTTTTATCAAAGAGTTTGTAAAAGCTTTGGGAACAAATGATGAAGTTTCGAGCCCGACTTTTTCGATTGTAAATGAATATGAAACAGATAAAGGAAAAGTTTATCATTTCGATTTTTATCGTCTAAATCATGAAGATGAAGCCTTAGATTTTGGGATTGAAGAATATTTATATTCTAATCAATATTGTTTAATGGAATGGCCAAATAAAATTGCTAACTTTATACCAGATGAGCACCACACAATTACATTGAAAAATGTAGATGGCGTTCGTCATTTAAATTTTAGTTAATAGTATATGGACGGAAAAAATATTTTCACGCCTTTTTCTCAGGAAGATCTTATTCCTCAACCCGAGCGTTTAGAGATTCCTCATAAGAAAGAACGCTTTGATATTGGAATTCCAAAAGAAACAAATAATCAAGAAAAAAGAATTTGTCTTTCTCCTGATGCAGTCGAAATTTTAGTCAATAATGGACATCAAGTTACGATAGAAACCGGAGCAGGAGAAAGTGCAAATTATTCAGATAAAGAATATTCGGAAGCTGGTGCGCAAATTTCTTACAATACGCAAGCTGTTTTCGAGAAACCTATTATTCTAAAAGTTGGTCCACTTACTTTAGATGAAATTGATTGGGTAAAACCAAATGCTTTGATTATTTCATCTGTCCCTACAAATACTTTAAGACGCGAATATTTTCAGAAATTAATTACAAAACGTGTGAATGCGGTTGGATTTGAATTTATTCGTGATGAACAAAATCATTTACCAGTTGTTCGTTTATTAAGTGAAATTGCTGGAACAACAGCAATTTTGGTCGCAAGTGAATTGATGTCTTCTACAAACGGAGGAAACGGAATTTTGATGGGTGGCGTAACAGGTGTTCGACCAACAGAAGTTGTGATTCTTGGAGCTGGAACGGTTGCAGAAAATGCGACAAGAACAGCTTTAGGTTTAGGTGCTTCGGTTCGTGTTTTTGATAATTCATTAACGAGATTAA
Source organism: Empedobacter sp. UBA3475 (assembly GCF_002378465.1). NCBI lineage: Bacteria > Pseudomonadati > Bacteroidota > Flavobacteriia > Flavobacteriales > Weeksellaceae > Empedobacter > Empedobacter sp. UBA3475. The sequence goes on from NZ_DFRA01000067.1 coordinate 21,104, forward strand.
GACGATTACAACAAAATATAGGACAACGAGTTTCTACTTCTACATTAGATCCAAAAGAATTAGGAAAAGCTTTGCGACGTTGCGATTTAGCAATCGGTGCACTTCGCGGAGAAACGCGTACACCTTGTGTTGTAACTGAGATGATGGTACAAAATATGAAAGCTGGCGCTGTAATTATTGATGTGAGCATTGATCAAGGTGGATGTTTCGAAACATCTGAATTAACAACTCACGATCATCCGATCATTATTAAGAATGATATAATTCATTATGCAGTTTCTAACATCACTTCTCGCGTCGCACGCACCTCTACCAAAGCGTTGAGCAATTATTTCTTGTCGTATTTATTCCAAATTTCTGAAGAATCTGGTTTTTCGAATGTAGTACAATCGGATAAAACTATAAGAAATGGCGTATATTTGTACAAAGGAAGAATTGTAAAAAAGAACTTATGTGATTGGTTTGATTTACCATTTCACGACATTAATTTATTGATCATATGACGTTTACGCAAAGATTTATGAAGTATTTGATGGGAGTTGGAATTGGGTTAGTTTTCGTCGCTATGGCGTTTGGACCTCGTGCTTTCTCATGTAATTACTTTCCAAATGCAAGAGTTTTGGATGAAGCTTTTTCAAAAAGATTAGCTATTTCACCAGAAGCTCAAGCATTTTTAAAAGCAGAAAATTTAGATTCGACATTCTTGAAAAAAGAATTATTCAAAAGAAGTAAAGTTGATTTTGATCACTCGAAAAAAGATCAAGTTCCTTGTAGAGAATATTTGGCAAACTATAAAAGCAAAGACAATACAAAGGATTATGATTTTGTATTAGAAATTTGCAAAGAAGATTCAAAATTAGTTTCCATCAAAAAGAAATAAAACAAAAAACCACTTCAATTGAAGTGGTTTTTTGTTTTATAATTAATTTATAAATTTCAAAATTGCTAAAACAATTACGAAGATTAATATTGCGACAATAATTACATCTTTAAATTGCACTTTTTTAGTTCCGAACTCTACATTTCGATTTAAACTTTTTCTTTTTTTATTGGATTGCATAGGTTGATATTTGACTGCAAATTTATTAAATATTATCAAATATCAAACCTTTATTTTATTCTAAAATATTTAATTTACAATAAGATATCTTAAATCCCAATTTCTATCTGAAAACGCGCGTACCAGTTGTTTTTCTTTTCTAAATTATAGAATTTTTGTTGTTCATACGTAAATTCTGCTTGTAATTTGAAAGCATGTTCCCAAATATATTTTGTCAAACCTAATGTGTATTGATTTGTATTCGGTGTAAACTCAAAAATTTCTTTATCTACTGTTTGAGTTGAATAACGTCCTATCACCTCCCAGTGTTTCGGGAATGTGTATGAACCTTGAAAATCCATTCCTTCTCCATTATAGATATAATTAAAATCAGAAATATCTGTAGGGTTATAAAATAACACATTATCAGAATTACGATTCATATAAGAATACATCAAATTCCATCCACGATATTTTAACATCACATCCAAAAACAATGATTTTATATTAGCTGTTCCTCCACCTACAATATCATCTCCTAACATTCCTGCTGTTCTATGTGCTCTATCATTGTAACTATAAGCTCCCGAAATCATCAATTTTGGTGTTTGTTCGTGAACTAAATCACCTTCATAATTACTTCCACCTTTTGTAAATTCTCCAAGTGGAAACAACTCAACTTTTCCTGTATAAGCTAAACCAGTATCCTTAAAACTTGTCCAATTTCGCCCTTCACCAGTAGAAATAGCTCCTCTCAAAATATAAGAGAATTTTTCTTGATTTCTTTTATTGTATAAGACTTGAAATCCAAAATCGCGATCGATATTAAAATCTGCATTATTGATAGATCGATCCGTTAATTGTAATGCTCCAGAAGAATTAACACGTTGTCTATTTCCTGGAAGTTTTGTTTGACCAAATCCTAAACTCCAATGTTTATTTGGGTAATAGAAAATCATCGCATCACGAATAATATTTGTATTCTTACCCTCTTCTGCTTTTCCTACATCACCTGCTGCAAAAGATAATTGCATCGAATAACCAAATTTTGGATCTCCGATATATCCATCAAAACGCAATCTTAAACGACGAATTTGTCCATCAATATTATCTTCTTCTCCATCATTATGATTATAACTAATGCGATTTTGCATACGAAATCTAATATTGACCTGATAAAGACTATCTGGAGAAGTAATTCCCAATCCGTTACCATAGCTGTAATAAGGCGACATCATATTCTTAAAATCCTGTACAGTTTTCTTTTTAGATTCTGTAGAATCTTTTACTTGCGCATACGAACTGATTGAAAATACAATAAGTATTAATATTAAAAATTGCCTCATGTTTATTTATTTATTTCTTGATTCGTGTGCAAAAATGCAGTTAATAAAATTAAATAATTGTAATGCGTAAATTAAATTAACGTTAACAATGACTCGAAGTTACGTATTCGATGATTGTCATCAATTTCTATGATTTCGATTTGTTGTGGAAAGATATTTTGTTGAATTTCAAAGAAAGTTTTTAGTTTTTCAAAATCCAAAACTTCGTCATGTACAGAAAGAAAAACCGTTGTATTTTCGAAACGATTCATATCCACTAAATATTGCGAAAGATTTTCTGGAAAATTATTTTCGACTTTCATCGACACATCAACCAAAGGATTTAACAAAATTAATTCACTCGATTTTCCATTTTCCTTTAATTTTTGTTGCAATTGCCAACCAAAATTCCCTCCAGTAGAACTTCCTATAATTGCCAAATCATTTACCAAACCTTTTAAATGTTCGTAAGCTTCAAATAAAATAGTTGCAATATTGTCCTCCGTTTTCCATTCAATACAAATAGCTGAAGGATAATTTTTTAGAATAGTTTTGAATTTGGTTGAATTTGCCGAACTATTTAGTCCATGGATATAAACAATTTGTCGATTATTAGTATTCATATTCAGTGCAATTATCCCTCTAAATTAAAACTTTTTCAAGAAGTTAATTATACATGAAATGTAAATTTAACAATATAATTGTGTTGTAAGAAATTCTTTTGACAAAAAAAGCGACCAAATTGGTCGCTTTTAAATATTTACTATAATTATTTCTCTAGATCAAATCCCCAATCAATACCTTTATTAATTGCAGAAACACCTTCTGTCATCCATTTCGGAGCAGGTTTATCTTTCAGATAATGATCAAAAAATTGAACTTGACGTTGTTGAATATCATTTTTATTCGCACGTTTTATCAAGTTATGATCATCTCCGTTATAATTTAACATCCAAACTGGTTTTTGTAAACGACGCAATGCCATAAACATTTCAATTCCTTGATACCAAGGAACAGCACCGTCTTCGTCGTTATGCATGATTACAACTGGCGTCGTAACTTTTGGCATATTAAACAAAGGCGAATTTTCGATATATAATTCCGGCGCTTCCCACAAGGTTTTACCGATTCTACTTTGCGTTTGTTCGTACTGAAATTGACGACTCATACCCGTCCCCCAACGAATTCCACCATAAGCAGAAGTCATATTAACAACAGGCGCACCCGTCCAAGCAGCAGCATACATATTGGTTGCAGTGATCAAATGTGCAACTTGGTAACCTCCCCAACTTTGTCCTTGTATAGCGATTTTACTTCCATTTACCCACGTATTTTTCTTCAACGCTTCTACTCCAGAATTGATATAATCTTCGGCAGATTTACCAGGATGACCAATTGTATATGAAATATCTGGTGTAAACACAATGTAATCGTTACTTACAAAATATGTGTGATTAATACGAGAAGGCGTTGGCGCAGGCGCTTGATAACGATTCAAATTATCCGAAAGTTTTTCGTAGAAGTAAACAATCATCGGATATTTTTTATTTGGATCAAAATTCTCTGGTTTATACACAACTCCTGTTGCATCTTTACCTGAATACGTTTTCCACGTTACCAACTCACCATTCCCCCATAAATAATCTTTTTGTTGCGGATTGATTGCAGATATCTTTTTCTCATCTTTAAAATTTGTTGAAACATAAACATCAGGCGAATTTCGGAACGATTCTTTTGTATAAATAAATTCGTTGGCATTCAACGCTTTCTTCATTTTTTGCGTTCCCCAAGTATTCGACATGACAACTTCTTCAGGATTTTTTGCTTTCGAAATGATTGTTTGATAAACCCCTGATTGTTTATTCTGATTATTAAAAGCACCTAAATAAACTAAATTATCTCGATTAATTGTTTTAATATCATCATTTAATTGATTGATATCAAACGTAATATTATGTTTACGACCGAAACCATTTGTCATATTTTCTGGACGACGTTTTCCAACCAAATCAAACTCCCAAATATCATATCGATCTTTGATTAAAACCGTTTCGTCATTATCAGTAAAATAGGCAACTCCATATTCTTGCGCTAAAGTTGGTGAATCATTTTCTTCGTCATAAAATTTCACTTTCAGCTTTTTATTCAGAACTTTTGTTTCCTTTGTTTCGATATTATAGCTCGACCATAATCCATTTTCGGCATTATAAAAAACAGCAAATTTTCCATTCGGCGACATTTCCACTTTTCCAGCCAAAGCTTTTGCAAATAATTCACGCTCTCCCGTTTTCGTATTAATGATATAATAATCTTTACGACCTGTTACATCCCAATTCAAGCTTAATCGATAGGCATTATCAGAAGTTCCTAAAGCAAAATTTGAATTTCCTTCGTTCAAAATCTCGACTTGATTCATATCCAAATCCGCTAATTGTGTCACTTTTACAGGATTCGATAAATCAATCACAGATAGGTACGAACGTTTTTTCTCTCGCTCAAGATTCTTCAATTGTTGTGGTTGAATAAAATCGTCTTTGTAACTCCAAACATCCACTTTTGCATGATCATCAGCAATCAAAGTTGTGTCTTTTTCTGCTAATTTCGGCATCAAACCAATGAACAAAGAATTTCCATCTTTGCTAAATTTTGGTTGACGATTTTCTGAAACTTGCCAATCTTTTTTCAATCCTAACAATTCAGATTTCCTGATTTGTTGCGGATTATTTGTTGTAGAATAATATAAATAATAACCGGTAGTGCATTTGTATT
>NZ_DFRA01000020.1:0-5836 GCF_002378465.1 Empedobacter sp. UBA3475
TTAACAAGGGGAAGATTACACCCAAATAAATATCTGACCATAATAAGGAAATATTCAAAATTATATTTATCATCATTTTTAGAGAAGATAACAATTGAATCAGAGAAGTTAACGATATACACTTCAGTATCACTATAGCATCCATCAAGATGAGTACTATAATTTGTTTTTTCTATACTTTTTTTGAATTTGTTTATAGAGGTTAATCTAGAATAAATTTCATCATGAGTATTTCTCATAATACTATCTTTGAAACCTAATATATCTAAAAAAGCTACAAAACGAAAATCAGTTGTTTTCCAATTTGTTTTTATTGTATTAGTCATTAAATCTTGATTTTATTTACTTTTAAAATAGTTAATAATATTTTTTTTTACACTCAAATATACCAAAAAATCACAATCAAACCCCTTATTGTAAAACTACAATCCTACAAATTTTCTCCCACTTTTGCTCGTGTTTTCTTTTACTAATTGTCAAAAAAGAATATATAAATAACGTTGCATAACCCAAAAAGCTCCTGAGAGGAGCTTTTTTTGTGGAGTATATACTATTTTAAAAACTAAGGTTTTCACTACTTCGCATTCTACGTAAGCATAAAAAAAAGCAGTAATCATATAAAATACTGCTTATATAGCTTAAAACTAAACTTCGATAACTCCATAAGAATTAAAAGCTAACTTCGGTTCCGTTCAACAGGCTTCCATCTCATGCCCTCTGGGCAAGACGAAAGCTTAGTTATTGTGCGACGTTTTTATTCTAAACAGATGTGTTTTAACTTACCCGAGTCCTCGGTTGATTATAAACAGGTGTGTTTTACCTTATCCGAGTCCTTGGTTGATAACAAAGAAATTTATTTTTAACTATAATTAGTGAGTTTTAGACGAATTAAAACGTTTATTTTTGGCGTAATATTAATTGAGACTTTCTAAAAAATGAAAAAACTATTTTTATTGACAACATTCTTTATGGTGTCAGCACTTTTTGCTCAACAAGCGACTAATACGTTAGAAGGCGTTTTTACAACAAAAGCAAAAGATGAATTATATAATCCATTGAAATTTGATGGAAAAGGAAGAGTAACAATCGGTGAATTTGATGAGGTTGGTTACGAATTTACAGAACGCAATGATTCGGTTATAATATTTGTCGAAAAAACGGTTTTTATCTTCAAAAAAGAGAAAAATCAATTAAAAGGAATTTCAGATTGGGTGGATAAAAAAGTGTATAAATCAAATTTGAAATCTTTCGAAAATAAACCTCAATCAGATTCTAAATTAGCACAACGTGCAAATTGGATGGCAGAGAATTATGATATTAATTTTAAAAATAATGCAACCTATTTGTTTGATTTTGATGAAGAAAGTTTAACTAAAAAATTAAAAGAAAATGAAGCTGCAAATGCAAAACTGTGTAAAGAAGGTTTTGATGAAAGTTGTAAAGTAGTTTTTGCCTATAAATTTGCTGAACAATCTGGTGGTGTTTTCGAAACATTAAGTGCAACAGAAGAGTTGAAATTAAAACCAAATAAAGAGTTACAGCAATTAGCACAACGTGTGATTGATTTAGGAAATCCAGATGGATACGGATTATTTTATACGTATTACTATTTTACAGGAGAAAAGGAAAAAGCGGAAGAGTTTTTACAAAAAGGATTAGATTTAGGATCTAAGTATTGTACAGAGATTTCATTAAATTCTGCTTTAAGTGAATTTGGAGAAGGCTTACAATCGGAAGTAGAAGAATCAGAAGATTAATTCGAACAAATTATCATATAAAATAAAAGCTCAACATTAGTTGAGCTTTTTGTTATTTAGTCAATAAATATTTTGCAACAGCATGATAAGCTGGTAACGAATACGGGTCGTTCGCACTATTCGATGCAACCGGATTGGAAGCAAATCGCACAATAACCATTTCCGCTTTTGGATCAACATAGATCGCTTGACCATGAACGCCACGCGCCATAAATGCTTGATGCTCATTATTGGTTACCCACCACATATCTTTGTAGCTCCAGCCTTTTAGAAGTTTATAATCTGCCTTTGCAAAAGCTTTTTGATTTCCTCCTTTTTTTATTTCGTCAACCAATTTTTTAGGCAAAATTTGATGATTATTAAAGTAACCATTGTTTCTTATCATTTCTCCAAACATTGCCAAATCTCTAAGGTTTGCATTAAATCCACCTCCTGCAAAAGCAATTCCAGCACCATCAATCTGGTAATATCCATCAAAGTTAGTTCCCAACGGTTGCCAAAATTTTTCAGATAGAATTTGAGCCAAAGGTTTATTCAATACTTTTGTAATAATCCAACCCATCACATCAGTATTCACTGTTTTATAACCAAAAGCTTCGCCATGTTTACCATTTTTCTTGACTGTTTTTAGATAATCATAATAATTTGTAGGTCCATTATAATTAGCAGGTTTAGGAAAAGGATTTCCAGCAGCCGAAAAAGCCCACACTTCTGCATTCGGATCGCTGTAATCTTCACTATACTGTAAAGCTGTGGTCATGTCCAAAACTTGACGAATCGTAGCATCACCAAAAGCTGAGGTTTTCAATTCAGGAATATAATCACTACATTTTTTATTCTCATCTAGAATACCTTCGGCAACTAACATTCCGCCCAATGTACCCGTTAAGGTTTTACTAACCGACATCAAGGTATGAGTTCCGTTTTTGTTTAGTTCTCCAAAGTAATTCTCATAAACAATAGCGCCTTTGTGTAAAACAATAATTCCATCGGTATAATTTTTTTGCAAAGATTCTTTCCATGTCATAGTTTCTTTAGTTTCTAAAGGAGTAAAAGTCACATTATCGATAGATTGATCCAATTTAGTTGCCCAAGTATATCTGTTTTCTTGTGCCGAAGCAACATTTACAGTTGGGAAAAACTCGCGCATATGACAAACGCTGTAACGCAAAGCCGGAAAGTTAAAAAAGCTACCATCTATAGCGGACAAAATATCTTCTTTTGCAGGTGGAAACCCTTTCATCCAATTAAAATTCTTTGGATCCGATTGCTCTGCAGTCAAGAATTGTTGTCCATAATTCATTTGCGTCATCACTAAAATTAAACAAACTAATATTTTTTTCATAGTTGTACTATCTATTTGGTTGATAAATGAAGTAGAGGAGAAGCTTGCTTCTCAAATTTACGAAAACCATTTTAAACTTTATTTTATTAAAAATCGGTGAATTCGAAAGAATAATAAGGTCAAATAACAAGACGAATTCACCGACAAGTTTTGAAGTATTCGATTGATTAGATCTCAACTTCTCGTTCAGAATTTGTGCAATTACTATGAACGATATAATCGATTAGTTTTCCGTTTTCAAAACACAACATTAAATCTTCTTCATAAATTGATGTATGTGTCAATTGGTTAAATTGTAATAATTTTCCTTGTGAGATTTTAATGATTCCAGAATACCAGCTCGCAAAAACTTCTTCTCTTCTCGGAAACAAATAATTCAATTCAACTTCATCCAAACCATCCAAATATCCTCTGAAATTAATCAAAAACAATTCGTCATTTCTCAATTCCCATTTCCCATAATATCCTCTCCAGCATGTTGGCGAAGGTGGAGTAAAATAAGGTGGATGATTTAATTCTCTAAAATAATGATGTAATGGTTGTTCGGCTATAATATATTGTTGGTTGTCGATTAATAAAATTTCTCCTATTTGCGCGATCATTTTTTCTTATGGTTTATTCAAATGTAAAATAGCCATTCGAATAAATGAAAAATCAATAGTGCTAATTTATCAAAATAATAAAAATTGACCGACTAAAATAAATAGTTGAAAATTATTTTGTCTTTAAATGATAAATTCGTATTTATTATTTATTTAAGAGTTATTCTTTCACCTTGTTGAGGGAAAATATAATTGATGTTATATGGATTATCTTTTAACAATTCGTCTTTAATTTTTTGCTCATAATCATCTTTTGGCTTGATATGAGTAACGATAATTGTTAAACCTTTCAACCTACTTTTTCCAACTTCTTTCGCTAATTCGCCTAATTCTTCGTTCATTAATTTTGGGGTTAAATGACCAAATAATAATTTTTCGGGTTGAGAATTCGGAAAAGAAACTTCTAACATCATTGTTTTTAATTTTCCTGATTTAATTTTAGGTGAAATTGCTTTCCAAATAGTTGATAAGTTTTGAGTTTTTTCGATACGATCAGCTCCTGTATCACCAAAATATAAGACTGCATTTGAACCATTTTCGACTAATATTGCTGAACTTTTTAAAGGGTTTACATGACTCAATTCGTAAATAGTTCCTGTGAAATTAGTACCTTCTATTGTGAAAGGTATTCCTATTTCTGCGTATTTGTAGTAATATTTATTCAAAATTGGCGATTCACCTTCATTGGCAAAATTTGCCCAAGCATCATTGGTAAAATATTTATTTTTTAAAACTGAAATTGTTTCAGAAATACCATAAATAGGCTTGTTAGAATCTTCTGGAGAATTAATAATCATCCCAGAAAGATGATCCAAATGTCCATGTGAAATAAAATATCCTTTGATATAGTTTTTCAGAATTTTATTGTTTTGTTCTTCAAAAGTACCTTTCTCTATTGCTTTATTGATTCCAGAAAGAATTGTTCCTGCATCCAATGCTAAATAGCTGTTTGTTGTTTCTTCACCAATCAAATAAGATGAAAGATTGCTTTCATTGCTACCTCCATAAACACCAAGTGGAACAATCTGAATATTTTGTGCTGATGCAATCATCGAAATTCCGAATCCAATACTTAATAGATATTTTTTCATAAAAAGAATTTTAACAAAAATACAACTGAAAAGTATTATTAAACTAAAATATCCCCATAGTTTCTAAAAACTTTAGTATTTTCACATTTCTTTAAAAATTAACGCATAAAAATTAGTTAGAATGAAATCGAAATTATCTACTAAAATATTGAAAAATTATGCGACTCAACTGATGATGAAAAAAGCAATGTATGCAGCTGCAATTGCTTTATTGGCAACGAATGTTGATGCGCAAAAGAAACCTCTTGATTTGACTGTTTTTGATGAATGGCAATCAATCGGAATGAAAGAATTATCAAATAATGGTTCGTGGGTTGCTTATCAAGTATATGCACAAGAAAGCGATAATACATTGAACTTTTTTGGTTTGAAAACAGATAAAAATCTAAGTTTTCATCGTGGTGAACAAAGTGTTTTTACAGCAGATTCTAAATTTGCCGTTTTTAAAATTCGACCTTTTTACAAAGATTTGAAATTGGTTCGAATCAAAAAGAAAAAGGAACATGAAATTGCTAAAGATTCAATCGGAATATTAAATCTTGCAACAAATCAAGTCGAGAAATTACCAAATATAAAATCATTCAAAACACCGAAAAAAGGAGGTTCTCTTTTAGCTTATTTATTAGAAAAAGAAGAAACGAAGAATGATAAAAAAGACAAGTCAGATTCTACAAAAACGAAGGATAAAGTTGCAAAATCAGCTGGAAAAGATAAGAAAGATACGCCGTTAGAATTGGTGTTGAGAAATTTGATTTCAGGTCAGAGAAAATCATTCAAAAATGTGATGAATTATGAGTTTAGCGAGAATGGTAAGCAATTAATTTTTTCGACTAAACAAGAGAAAAAAGATAGTTTAGATAAAACTAAATATGGTGTTTTCTTAGTGAATACAGCAACGTTTGTTCAAAAACAATTGGTAGATACAATTGGTGATTTTAAACAATTTGCGTTTGATGAATTAGCAAATAAAGTCGCTTTTGTTGGAACTTCTGACGAAGAGAAAAAGGAAAATAAAACATATTATTAACCCGTAGTGCATTT
>NZ_DFRA01000014.1:0-34225 GCF_002378465.1 Empedobacter sp. UBA3475
ATACAAATGCACTACCGGTTTTATTTAAAATATAGTGATAATTTGACGTTGAATTATTGGAAAATACAAGAAACAACTTACAAAGAATAAATTATGAAAATCCCTACAATTTATGGTATTATAGAACGTAGAATGTTAATCAATTTTTGTGTAGAATCACACTATATTGAGACGATTTTACCTCAACCTTTTCGTCCAAAATTGTACAAAGGAAAAGCAATTGCTGGAATCTGTTTGATTCGATTAAAAGATATAAAACCAAAAGGTTTACCTGATTTTGTAGGAGTGAATTCTGAAAATGCAGCGCATCGAATCGCGGTTGAATGGGAAGAAAATGGTGTGACAAAAGAAGGTGTATATATCCCGATGAGAGATACTTCTCTAAAATTGAATACGCTTGTTGGTGGTCGAGTTTTTCCTGGGAAACATTATTTTGCGAAGTTTAATGTTATAGAAGAAAACGATAATTATCATTTAGATTTCACGAGTTCTGACGATACACGAATTGAAATTGATGCAAAAAAATCTGTTGAATTTAATTCGAATTCGATTTTCGAAACGTTGAATGAAGTTTCAAAATTCTTCGAGAATGGTTCTGTCGGTTATTCTCCAAATGGAAATAATTTTGAAGGTCTAAAACTCGAAACCTATAATTGGGGAGTAGAACCTTTGGAAGTTTTACATGTGAAATCAAGTTTTTTTGAAAATGAAACAATCTTTCTAAAAGGTTCTGTTCAGTTTGATAACGCAATTCTGATGACCAATATCGAACATGAATGGAAGTCGTTAGAAAAGATAAAATGTTTGTAGTTTATTCTTTGCTCAAAATAAAATCTTCCTCATTTGTTTTTCCTAAATTAAACTGAAACATTTCACCATAATTTATAGGTATTTTGAATGCATTTTTGATTGGTATTTGCAACAAATAACACCACATCAAACGGATGATTCCACCATGTGCAACAATCAGCACTTTTTCGTGTTGAGCATTTCGTAACTCGTCCATAAAATCAAAAAGTCGCGTAGAAATATCTTGCATTGATTCGCCGTTTGGTGTTTTAGTTTCGACAAAATCGGCGTACCAAGGTTCTATTTCTTCCGAAGGAATTTCGTTCCACGATTTCATTTCCCAATCTCCAAAATTGAATTCTTTTAATCGTTCATCAAAAATAATTTCATTCGAGAAAGTTTCTGCTAATCGTTGACAGCGACTCAGTGGACTTGAAAAAATTATTTCAAAGTCTTTTTCGATCTTAGTATGAATTTGTACTACTTCTTGATGAAAAGTATCAGCTAATTCCACATCAGTTTGTCCGTAACAAACCGATGAAGGAACATTAACTTTTGTATGTCGAATTACAGAAACTTGCATAGAATTAAAACGCCAAGATAAAACAAAACTTCGGTAACTTGTTGCACAGTTCCCAAGCAATCGCCTGTATATCCACCAATATATTTTTTGAAATACCAGCCCAAATAAACTTTTCCTATGTAACAAAGTGGTAATATCAACAAGAATTTCCATTCGCCAAAAACAATAAAAGGCACAAGACAGAAAAGAAAACTAATGATAAGATTTTTTATTGGAAGTGCTTTATTTGCCATCGGTTTTGATTTACTTTTGTCGATATCTGTCACATATTCGTGTGTATAAATCATCATTCCAGAAAAAAAGCGACTAACCGAATGTGCTGCAATCAAGCTGAAAATTATCAACCAAAAATTATTTTCTGCAATATGTTGAAGTGATGTGAATTTCAATAACAACAATAAGATAACACCAATTACACCATAAGCTCCAATTCGGCTATCTTTCATAATTGTCAAGATTTTTTCTTTGCCATAACCACCTCCAAAACTATCGCAAACATCGGTGAAACCATCTTCGTGAAAGGCTCCAGTCAACAAAACGCTTGTAATCATTGTGATAATAATGGCGATATCAATAGGTAAAATAAATTGACAAATCATATAAATCAATGCATTAAAAGCGCCAACCAATAAACCAATCGCTGCATAGTATTTCTGTGATTGATTCATGATTTCGTTGCTATATGGAATTTTGAACGGAATCGGAATTCGCGTAAAAAACATCAATGCGGTTAAAAAATAAGTGATTTCTTTTTTTAGCATTTCACTTTAGTTTCTTTGTTACTCACGCCTGCAGAGTCGAAACTCGCCATATCATTGTAGAAATTTACCGCACTTTTGATAATTGGATAAGCCAACGCACACCCCGTTCCTTCACCAACTCGCAAATTGATGTTCAGAATTGGTTCTTCGTTGAAATAATTTAATAAATATTGATGTCCAGATTCATCACTTTGATGACAGAAAATTGTATTGTTTAAAATTTCTGGATTTAATTTAGACGCAACCAAAATCGCAGACGAAGCAATATATCCATCAATCATCAACAACATATTATGTTCATAAGCAGATAACATTGCAGCTGTCATTTGAGCAACTTCAAAACCTCCAAAAGTGGCTAAAATTTCTTTTGGATCAGTAATTTTCCCATGTGTATTCTTCGCTTCATTTAGAATATTGATTTTATTTTGTAATTGCTCATCATTCAAACCTGTTCCACGTCCTACACATTGTTCAAGCGGTAAATCGGTTAAATAGTGTACAAGCATCGATGCAGAAGAAGTGTTCCCAATTCCCATTTCGCCAAAACCAATAATATTTGTTCCATTTTGAGCGATTTCGTTCACAATTGTCTTCGAATAATCAAAACATTGTTCCAATTGATCTAAGGTCATTGCAGGTTCGTGCAAGAAATTTTTGGTTGATTTGGCTACTTTACAATTTTTCAAAACCGAATAATCCTCGAAATCATAATTTACACCAGCGTCAACAATCGTTAAATTAATCTCATTTTGATTACAAAAAACATTAATAGCTGCTCCATTATTTAGGAAATTTAAAACCATTTGAGGCGTAACTTCTGCTGGATACGCACTAACACCAGATTGTGCAATTCCGTGATCGCTTGCGAAAACGATTAGATGAGGTTTTATTAATTCTAAATGATTTTTTTGCTGAACCAAACCAATTTTAAGTGCGATTTTTTCTAATAAACCTAAAGCTCCAAGCGGTTTTGTTTTAAGATCAATAATGTGTTGAATTTCTTCTTTTTGCATTTTATACTAAACTAAATTTTAATAAAAAAATGCTTTCGAAATCAAGTGCAATCAATTCAACAAATAATAAAAATATATGTAGTTTTGATTGAGCTTCAATCGCGAAAGCATCATCTAAAAAGTGGTCTGGCTTATAGTTTTTCTCTACTTACAGTTGCGCGACAGCTCGAGATTTGCACTCGATTCCCTTTTGTGCAAGCAAGGTAATAAATTATTTTTCTGGGACAAAATTTTCATCAATCACTATATCTCCCATCAAAACGACTTGCTCTTCAAAATCAGAAGTGTTTAAATTAACTTTATTCGGAAAATTTTTAAATGAATAAGATTTATAAACTTCTGAATTTATTTCATTTGAAGCTAATCTTAGGTTAAGTTCAGTATTTTTTAAAGTCTCAAATTGTATTGTATATTCCTCGCCAACGTTTAATTTACTTTCTACTAATTCATCATTAATTAACAAACGATATGTTTTGATTTCTAAGTTAGAATTTCCAAAATTAACTTTTATTTTGAATTTTATTTTTTCTTTTTGAATCGAATCATTTTTTGCAACTAAAGGTTCTGTACAATTTGGTTTATCCTGTCCATTTGTACATGAATTTAATAACCCAAAAGCAGAAAAAATCATGACATTAGAAATCGTTTTCTTAAAAAGATTTTGACCTAATTGACTTGGATGAAAAATACCACAATGAACGTTGCTTTTCTGAAATTCATTCGAAATTTCGTCATTTGTCAAATTAGAAAAGTCAGTGATTTTATGTTGACATTTTGCATAGAAATTTTCGTTTGTTAATTTCTCTTTGCAAGGAATTGGAATTGTGATTTTCATATTTTTTAAAGTTTAGATTTATAATAGAGATGATTTTATGAATAAAAAGGTTGGTTTTATTTTTAGAAATAATTGATTTAGAATATTTGGATTTATGTAATATCTTTAACCACCTCTACTTTCCTATTAAATAAGATCAATTTTTAATGAAAAATTTTCCCATCCCAACGAACGAAAAGCAAAGATTGCAAGCGGTTTACGATTATAATTTACAAGAACATGATAAAGACGAAGAATTAGAGGTTTTTGCAAATGCTGCGAGTTTGATTTGTAATGCGCCAATTGCGTTAGTTTCTATTTTTGATGAAAACTATCAAGTGATTAAAGCCAATTGCGGAATCGAGGTAGATATTGTTCCACGTCAACAAACTATTTGTCAATTTTCTTTAATGGAAGAAGAAATTTTGGTGATTGATGATGTGACGAAATTTGAACCTGCAAAAAATATTGCTGGAGTAAAAGCTGCAAATATTCAGTTTTATGCTGGTGTTCCGTTGATTGATGACAATGGAAATGTGTTGGGGACATTATGTGTAAACGATCATTATCCAAGAACGTTGGACGAAAAACAACGCAATTTATTGATTCAACTTGGGAAAAATATTACCAAATTATTGGTTAGTAAAAAGCGAAAAAAAGACGCTTCTTACTTTCAAAATATCTATAAAATATCGAATAACCTGATTGGAGTTGCCGATATTAATGGTGTTCTAAAATCTATAAATCCTGCTTTTAAAGAGGTTTTAGGAATAAAAGATAAAAAGACAATTATTACAGAAAATTTTTTAGATTTTGTTTCGGAAAAAGATAAAAAGAAAGTTAATACGTATTTATCAAATCTTAAAAATAATACAGATTCAATCAATTTCAAATGTTTGATGTATTCTCCCGAATCTCAAGAAGAGAAGTTAGTGGAATGGTATACAAGATCAAACTTAAAAATTGACAACGAAATCTTCTTCTTTGGTCGAGATATTACGCTTGAAAATTCGAAAAAAGTAGAATTAGAAAACAGTGAACGTAAGTTTAGAAACTTCTTCAATTCTTCGCTTGGTTTAATGACAATTCATGATTTAGATGGAAATATTTTGTCGATAAATAAGAAAGGATTAGAATCTATGGGCTATTCAGAAAATGAGGCAAAAGATTTGAATCTGAAAAAAATAATTCCAAAATCTAATCAAAAAGAATATCAAACCTATATAGAAACGATTTTGAGTAAAAAGCAAGATTCTGGTTTGATGAGCTTGATTAAGAAAGATGGTTCACTAACATATTGGTTATACAGTAATATTTTGGACAAAGATAACGAAGGAAATCCTGTTGTAATGAGTACTGCTGTGGATATGACACAAAGGACGTTGTTGGAAAGAGATCTTAATCGTGTTCGTCAGTTACTAGATCATACGTACGAAGTTGCGAATGTTGGAGGTTGGAAATATGATTTAGTTAAGCAAAAATTAATTTGGGCTGATATAACGAAAAAGATCCATGAAGTTGAACCAGATTATGAACCAAATGTAGAAACTGCACTCAATTTTTATGAAGCAAAAAGTAGTTATCCAAAAATAAAGAAAGCTTTTAAAGATGCGGTAGAAAAAGGAATCGGATATGATATGGAGTTGCAGATTGTTACCCAAAAAGGAAAAACAATTTGGGTAAGATGTAAAGGAATTCCAGAATTTGTAAATGGAGAATGTGTTAGCGTTTTTGGAATTTTTCAGGATATTGATGAGAGAAAACGTTATACGTTAGAGTTGGCTCGACAAAAAGCTATTTTCGAAACATTTATTAATCATGTACCTGCATCTGTTGCAATGTTTGATAAGGATATGAATTATCTGACTTTGAGTAATCAATGGTGTGATGAATTTGTGATAAAAAAGAAAAATGTGATCGGAAAATCTCATTACGAAATGTACAATGTTCCAGCAGAAAGAAAAGCGATTTATGAAGCTTGTTTGCAAGGCGAAAATTATTCGAATGAAGATATGATTTATCGTACACCAAAATATGATACAGATCAACACTATTCGTGGGCGATTCATCCGTGGTATATCAACAAAAAACAGATTGGTGGTCTGATTATGTTTTCGCAAAATATAACAGAATCTGTCAAGAAAAATAAAGAACTTAAAAAAGCCAAAAAGAATGCGGATATCGCTAGTAAGGCAAAGTCTGAGTTTTTAGCAAATATGAGTCACGAGATTCGAACACCTTTAAATGGTGTGATTGGTTTCTCTGATTTATTGTTGAAAACGCCACTTAATCCGACTCAAAAACAATATTTGAATTTTATTAATGATTCTGCAAATTCATTGTTGTCAATAATAAATGATATTTTAGATTTTTCTAAAATTGAATCGGGTCGAATGGATGTTTCGATAGAAAAAAATAATTTGTTCGAGTTAGGAAATCAAGTAATCAATGTGATTCTTTATCAAGCCGAAAACAAAAAAATAGAATTATTGTTGAATATAGATAATAATTTACCTCAATTTATTTGGATTGATGAAGCTCGATTGAAACAAGTGCTAATTAATCTACTTGGAAACGCTGTGAAATTTACGGATAGTGGAGAAATAGAACTAAAAATTAGTCAAGTTGAACCAATTGTGAAAGGAGAAAAAGCAAAATTGAGATTCTCTGTTCGTGATACAGGAATTGGTATAAAACCAGAAAAACAAGTCAAGATTTTTGATGCATTTACTCAAGAGGATAGTACTGTTAGTAAACGTTTCGGAGGAACTGGTTTAGGTTTAACAATTTCGAATAAGTTGCTAAATTATTTCGGAAGCCATCTAGAATTGCAAAGCGAAATAGATAAAGGTTCTACATTTTTCTTTGATTTAGAAGTTGATTACGAATATAATATTGAGCAACAATTTGATCATTTGGAAGAAATAAATCATGTGTTGATTGTAGATGATAATCAAAGTAATCAAATGATTTTGCAACATATGTTACAGTTCAAAAATATAACATCTGATATTGCAAATAATGGAATGGAAGCGCTACAGAAAGTTTTGAATGGCGATGTTTACGATGTTATTTTGATGGATTATCATATGCCGGTTTTGAATGGTTTGGAAACAATTCAGA
Organism: Empedobacter sp. UBA3475; assembly: GCF_002378465.1. Classification (NCBI taxonomy): domain Bacteria; kingdom Pseudomonadati; phylum Bacteroidota; class Flavobacteriia; order Flavobacteriales; family Weeksellaceae; genus Empedobacter; species Empedobacter sp. UBA3475. The sequence goes on from NZ_DFRA01000014.1 coordinate 7,084, forward strand.
AAATAAAAGAGTATTTCGTAACAAAGGATACAAAAACTCCTTTAGTGTTATTGCATAGTTCTTCTGAGGATGAATATCTAATTCAGAAAGCAAAAGAATTAGGAATTACTTCGCGTTTATTGAAACCAATTAAGTCGGAAGAATTGTTTGATACGTTGCGTAAAACAATTATTGATTCGAAAGAAATTCAAACCATAGAAATTGAAAATCAAGAAGAAATTTCGCAAGATTTTTCGAAACAATTTCACATTTTAATTGCAGATGATAATTTAGTAAATATGGCTCTGAATCAGCAAATTATCAAAAATATTGCACCAAATTCTATTTTGTATACAGCTGCGAATGGAGCGGAAGCCGTATCAATTTGTCAAGAAAATAAGATCGATTTAATCTTGATGGATATTCAAATGCCAGAAATGAATGGGATTGAAGCAACTAGGGTTATTCGTTTGTTAAATAATTTTCAAGAAACTCCGATTATAGCAGTGACAGCGGGAAATGTAAAAGGCGAAAAGGAAAAATGTCTTGATGCTGGATTGAATGATTTCTTAGCAAAACCAATTCGAGAAAAAGATATTTTTGATGTCCTAGAAAAATGGTTAGATTTTTCTAAAAAAGAAAAGAATGAAACCAACGATTTTGGAAATCACCTTGATCTTTCTATGATAAATAATTATACGAAAGACGACGAATCGTTTAGAAAAATGTTTATAGAAATAATTATTAATGAGTTAGAAAAATCTGTACAAGAATTTGAAACTTATTTCAACAAACAAAATTTAGAAGGATTAAATCAATTAGGTCATAAAGTAAAAGGAACAGCAAAAACTGCAGGACTTACAATTTTGGCTGATTTAACCGAACAAATAGAAAAATCAACTTCGATCAATTACCTACAAGAAAACCAGCTGATTATTAAAGTAAAAACCGAAATAGAATTAGTTATTAACTATTTAAAAAATATTTAAAAACCAATATTATGCAGATTTTAATTGCCGAAGACGATGAATTGATTTTAAAAACAATTGAACACAAACTGAAAAAAGAAGGTTACAAAGTTGTTTTAACACGAAATGGAAAAGAAGCAATCAGTAAGATTGAGAATGAAGATATTGATTTGATTATTACAGATATTATGATGCCTTTTGCGTCTGGTTTGGAGATTATTAGTGCTGTTAGAAAAAGTAAAAATTCCGAAACACCAATGATTATTTTGTCTTCTTTAGGGCAAGAAGATGTAGTGGTGGAAGCATTTAATTTGGGTGCAAATGATTTTATGGTGAAACCATTTAGCCCTATTGAATTGTCTGTTCGCGTGAAGAAATTATTAAAATAAAAGCATGATTATCCTACAAATTATAACCTATACCGAGTTAATCGTAGGAATTTATATTCTACTTATTTTACTTTTTTTGACAATTATTTATACGTTATTGACAAGTATAATTGAATATAAAATCATTACAAAGAAAAATAAGTGGAATGCGATTATTGATAAAGAAATTTATGAAACAATTTTGGATGATCAATCCAATTCGAATACTGACTTTAATGATTATTTGAAATCAAGTTCATTCAAACATTATTTTATTAAAAAATTACTAAAAGCGGAACAAAATTTTTCTGGAAATTCAAAAGAAAGTATTCAAAATTTATTTGACCATTATGAATTAAAAAAAATATCCTTACAGAAATTAAATAGTCAAAAAAATCATGAAATAGCCGAGGCAATACAAGAAGTTACGACGATGAATCATGTTGAAACTTTACCAAAAATCAAAAGTATGTTACAACATAAAAATGATTTAGTACGATCTGAAGCGCAATATGGTTTAACGAAATTTGCTGGTTTCGAAGGTTTATATTTTTTGGATAATTTACAAGAGCAATTGACGGATTGGCAACAGTTGAAATTGTTGGATGCAATTACAATTTTACCAAATCTTGATGAGGTTGATAAGATAATTTCAAATTGGTTAAAATCACCTAATCAAAGTGTGAAAATTCTAACAATGAAATTAATTCGCAAGTTTCAATTGATGCAAATGCACGATTTGGTTGCAGATAATTTGCACGATTCTGATGAAAAAGTTGTGGAAGAAACGATTAAAACATTAGTCAGAATCGAAGATGACTCAACCTCAAAGCTATTGATTGAGCAATATGAAACGTGTAACGAAAAGTTTCAAATTCAAATTTTAAAAGCTTTAGAAAAAATCTCAAATCCAGAAAATAACACATTCTTAGAAACTCAAGCAAAGGAAAATCCTTCATTTTCTGTCAAAAAAGCAAGTGTAAAAGCCTTAAATAATTGTTGTTCAAAAACCGATTTACAAAAACTTGCACACCAATCAAACTCTCCTGAATTAAAACAAATTATTAATCAAATTATCCAAGAAAACTAATCATGAATTGGCTAGAAACGGCTTTCGATTTTTTTATTTACGGCTTCCTTTTTTATTCAATCCTATTAATTTTAGTCTACGGATGGATAGGTTTTTATGCAAAAGGAGCGATAAAAATGTATATCCGAAAAAACAGTTTTACGGATTATTCGCTTATTGCAACATCGCCAAATGCGCCTACTTTTAGCCTTATTGCGCCCGCTTATAACGAAGGTGCAACGATTGTGGAGAATGTGCGTTCGTTGTTGTCGTTGTATTACAATCAGCTCGAAATTATTATTGTAAATGATGGTTCCAAAGATGATTCGTTGCAACGATTAATTGAAGCGTATGATTTGATTAAAATTGATTATTTCGTTGAAGGAAACATCGAAACGAAACCAATTAATGCAATTTATAAAAGTACCAATCCAGTTTTCAAAAAATTAATTATTGTTGACAAAGTAAATGGAGGAAAATCGGATGCGTTAAATGTCGGAATTAATATTGCAACAAACGATTATATTGTTTGTATTGATGTCGATTGTATTTTAGAACAAGATGCGATTCTGAAGCTTGCGAAACCTTTTATGGATGAAGCAAAAGCAAAAGTAATTGCATGTGGAGGCGTAATTCGTTTGGCGAATAATTGTACCATTGTTGACGGAAAAATTGTCGATGTTAATTTGCCTAAAACTCGTTTAGGAAGAGCACAAGCGTTAGAATATATTCGTGCATTTCTTTTGGGAAGAATGGCGTGGTCGCGCGCCAATGGTTTGATGCTGATTTCGGGTGCTTTTGGTGCTTTTGATCGTGAAATTGTACTCCAGTGTGGCGGTTACGATCACGATACAGTTGGTGAAGATATGGAGCTTGTTGTGCGAATGCGACGTTATATGCACGAGCAAAAATTGGCCTATAAAGTAGTAAATATTCCCGATCCGCTTTGTTGGACAGAAGTACCAGAAAATAAAGAAATTTTAACCAAACAGCGTAATCGTTGGATGCGTGGAACGATAGAAACATTGTGGAAGCATCGTATTTTATTTTTCAATCCGAAATATGGAAAACTTGGAATGATGAGTTATCCGTATTGGTTTTTCTTCGAATTTTTAGGACCGATTATCGAATATATTGGTTGGATCATTTTCGTAGTTTTATTCTTTTTAGGATTTATTAATTGGCATATTTTCTTTCCTTTGATGGCTTTTGTATTGCTTTATGGAATTTTATATTCGATTTATGCTATTCTGATTGATTTGATGACGTACAATGTTTATCACAAAAAAGGGGATATTCCGAAATTATTTTTTACGGCGTTTATAGAGCCGTTTACATTTCATCCGTTTGTTGTGATGGCAGGCGTGAAAGGGGTGAAGGATTTCTTTCTCAAAAATAATTCGTGGGGAGAAATGACGCGACAAGGTTTTGGAGGAAATCAAGCGAAAGAATTGTCTATTTGGCAAAAAATGAGACTTGGATTCATGAATCTAGTTCAGCAAACTACGTTTATTTCGTTGGTTTATTTGTTGCTTTTTGGATTGTCATCAATTCTTGAATTTTATCTTTATCAAGAAAATCTCTCAACAACTTCTAATCAAACTTTATTTTTTGACTTATTCGTACATAATATCGATTTTGCTTTAGATAGTATTTTTGTGGTAAGTTTTAAATATTTTTTATTGCAATTTTATTCGATAAGTTGGGCAAAAAAATGGATCATTTTTACGTATTCTTTTTTAATTATTTCGAATATTTTATTGATTAAATATTTTCAAACAACACTCAATTTATTAGGTTCAGATTTTTTTTCTTATACGTTAGAAGAATTGAAATTAATTATTGGTGCGTCAGGTGTTGTAAATGTTACAAACATTCTTTTATCAATTGCTGTAATTGCTATTTTAACAACGATATTTATTTACAGTTATCGATTAAAAATCAATCAAAAAATTCTTCAATTACCATTAATAATTTTGAGTTTTTTATCGCTTATTATTCCAATTAATTTGTATTTAAAAAGTACTCAAAATGATGAGTTTTCATCTAATTTAATTTTGAGTAAATCCTCTTATTTTTTTTCAAATTCGATTGAACAATATGCAGAAGATAAACTTTCGGAAATTGACTTTTTAAATTCAAATTCGAGTTCAAATAAAGAAGATAATCTACATTATTTTGATAAAACTAATTATCCATTTTTGTATCAAGATGAGAATAAAAATTTCTTCGCGGATCAATTTAATCTAACAACAGAAAAACCGAATGTTGTTTTTATTGTGATTGAAGGTTTGGGACGAGCTTTTAGTAACGATAGAGCATATTTAGGTTCTTTTACACCATATATCGATCAGCTTTCAAAAAAGAGTTTGTATTGGGAAAATGGATTAAGTACGACTGGAAGAACATATGGAGTTTTACCTGGATTGACTGGTTCTTTGCCGTTTTCTGAAAATGGTTTTATGGAACAAAAAAACTTACCTCAACATTTCAATTTGTATAATTTGTTAAAAAATAATGGTTATAAAACTGGTTATTTTTACGGTGGCGATGCTGATTTCGATTTTATGTCAAAATACTTGAATTATTCGGGGGTTGAAACAATTATTGATGAAAATGATTACGAAAATAATTATGCAAAAATTCCGTCGAATAATGGATTCTCTTGGGGATTTGACGATCATTCAGTGTTTAAAAAATATTTAGCAACGCAAAAAGAAAATAATCAACCATACTTTAATGTTTTGATGACGTTAGCGACGCATAGTCCTTTCTTAATAAACAATGTTGAGAAATATAATAAACAGTTTGAAACTTTGATTAAATCTCGAAATTATGATGCGACAACTTTGACGACAGTAAAAAAATATAAACAACAATTGGTGACTTTTTTGAGTGTTGATGAAGCTGTAAAAAACTTTTTCGAAGCTTATCAAAAACGTTCAGATTTTAATCAAACTATTTTTGTGATTACTGGAGATCATCGAATGCCAGAAGTTCCGATGGAAACAAAGATTGATCGTTTTCATGTTCCGATTATTGTCTATTCTCCTTTGTTAAAGTCACCGAAAAAGATGTCAAATATTGTGACGCATTTTGATATTGCACCAACTTTTGTGACATATTTTAGAGATTCGTATAAACTGAAATTACCGAATTATGTGACTTGGATGGGACAGAATTTAGAAAACGGTAAAGTGAATTACAGAAAACAAGGTGTTCCGTTAATGCAGAATAAAAATATTTTAGACGATTATGTTTTTCAAAATTATCATTTGTCAGGAGGGAAGTTATATCGAATTGAAAAGAATTTAACAGAAGATGTTGAACAAAATTCGAAGATGGAAACAGAGTTGAAAAATCGATTGAAAAGCTTTAAAACAAAAAACCATTCTTTGAAAAATACTCAAAAAATGGTTCCTGATTCTATATTTAACCGTTATATCAATTAGAATTTTCGGCTGTACGAAACGCTTACATCAAATTGATTTCCTTTTTGATTTGGACGATATTCTTGATTGTAATAATTCGCACCAATTGAAATTAAGTTTAATTCATTGATCGAAAAATTATAATCTGCTCCAATTTTGAAGGACTTCAGTTTGTAAGTTGTATCTTCTAAAAGATTGTTGTTAAAATCTTCTGGTGAAATTCCTGTACCAATAGCTAAGCTTAAATAATTGTTTGCATCGCCAGTATAATAACGAGTTGTGAATGTATACGAATGCGAAATATTGTTGTTGCTTGGCGTTACAAATGCACGTAAATTGAACCAATAATTTTTATAATATTTACCGATAGATCCTGTGAACATCCAAACATCATCCGAAAAATGAAGTTGACGATAACCTAATTCAGCTTCGAAACTTTTAGGTAAATTAGCGTAAAGAGAGGCTCCTGTGCGATATTTAGGAAAAATTCCATCACTATCCGAATATCCACCGCCAACATACATATAAAATGTCTTAGAAAGTCTTGGATAAGCTTCTACTTCGTATTGAACTCCGTTATCTTTAAATTTGTTTGCGTAATTTACTTTAAAAATCAACGAACCAAGTGAAGTTTGTCTTTTATAACTAACCGAAACTTGATGCCAATCATCTGCAAATTGCTTGTCAAAATGTGAGTAATTATAATTTACACTAATCGCATTTTTAGTATTATTTATTTCGATTCGATTTGCTAATTCGCGCGCTTCCGTATTTTTAGGGTTAATTGCTAATAATTCTTTGATTGTTTTCGAAGCTTCTTCATAAGCATTGTTTGAATTAAGAACTTTAGCTTTTAACAACAATAATTCTTCATTTTTAGGATATTTAATTAATCCACGATCAATGATAGAAACGGCTTCTGTATAATTATCATTCCAATATTCAAGTGACGTGTAAGCTAAATAAAAATCGGTAGAAGGATCCATGTTTTTTTCAACATTCTGAAAAACTTTTCTCGCTTCTTCGGTTTCATCATTCCATGTATATATTCGTCCCAAAAAAACAGCGATATCTGTATATTCCGGAGATTGATCTAAAGCTTGTAATGCAAGTTTCTTGGCAGTTGCATAATCTTTTTCTTCGAAAGCTTTGTGACGTGCTTCTTGAAATAAATCATCCGAACTTTTCGATTCTTGACTATACGAAAATAAAGGTAAAAAGGTAAGAGTAAAGAGTGTCTTTCTTAGAAATGATTTTTGAATCATGTGATAAAAACGTACTTTATTATGAGGATAAAGATATAATTATTTAGAGCATAAAAAAAGCTCAAGAAAATAAATTCTTGAGCTTTATTGTACCTCAGGCGGGACTTGAACCCGCACGTCCTAATGGACACAGGATTTTAAGTCCTGCGTGTCTACCAATTCCACCACCAAGGCATCCACTTCTAAGAAAGAAGTTAGAGCGGGAAACGGGACTCGAACCCGCAACATTCAGCTTGGAAGGCTGACGCTCTACCAATTGAGCTATTCCCGCGTGTAAATTGTAAAAATCAAATTAAAAAGTACCTCAGGCGGGACTTGAACCCGCACGTCCTAATGGACACAGGATTTTAAGTCCTGCGTGTCTACCAATTCCACCACCAAGGCAAAATTTGATTTTTATGAATTTTTATATTTCAAAGAGCGGGAAACGGGGCTCGAACCCGCGACCTCAACCTTGGCAAGGTTGCGCTCTACCAGCTGAGCTATTCTCGCGATTGGAGTGCAAATATATAAAATCAATTTCTAATAATCCAAATCAAATTTGAATAAAATTTTAAAAATATATTTGCACTTATTTTAATTAGTTGATAGGCATTAACATATCAGCTACTTCTTTTATTTTATCTTTCATCTTTTTACGATGAACGATCATATCAACGAAGCCTTTTTCTAATAAAAATTCAGAAGTTTGGAATCCTTCTGGTAAATCTCTACCAATAGTTTCTTTGATAACACGTGGTCCAGCGAATCCAATTAATGCTCCTGGCTCTGCCATGATAACGTCACCAATTGATCCGAAAGAAGCTGTAATTCCTCCAAAAGATGGATTTGTTAAGATTGTAATATAAGGAATGTTGTTATCTGCTAATTGAATTAATTTAGCTTCTACTTTAGCTAATTGCATCAACGAAATTGCAGCTTCCATCATACGTGCACCACCAGATTGTGTAATAATTACGAATGGAGTTTTGTTTTTGATAGAATAATCAATTGCACGTGCAATTTTTTCTCCCATTACAGATCCTAAAGAACCTCCAATAAATTTGAAGTCCATACAAGAAATTGTAATGTCACGTCCATGAATTTTTCCAGTCGCATTGCGAATAGAATCTGTCATTCCCGTTTTCTTTTTAATCTCTTTTAAACGATCTTTATAAGGTTTTGTATCTGTCCAATTTAATGGGTCTTTACTTTCTACTTTTGTATCTAATTCTGTGAATTTACTATCATCAAATAAGATATCGAAGTATTCTTGAGAACCAATTTGTACGTGATGATCATCCTCTGGACTTACATACGCATTTGCTTTTAGTTCTTCAGTTTCAATAATTTTTCCTGATGGTGTTTTGTACCATAAGCCTTTTTTAACGTCTTTTTTAGACTCTGTAGGCGTTGTAATATTTTTCTTGCTTCTAATAAACCAAGGCATATTCTCTGTTTTTATTTGGGTAAGAATAATCTTAGTGAAAAGATTATCCTAAAGTATTAACATTATTTAAATCGTGAAAAGCTTGAATTAATCTGTCTTTGAAAGTAACTTCTCCAGCTCTTAACCACACGCGTGGATCATAATATTTTTTGTTAGGAGATTCTGGACCTTCAGGATTTCCAATTTGTCCTTGTAAATAAGCTGCATTTTCGTCAAAATATTTACGAATTCCTTCCATAAATGCATATTGTAAATCTGTATCAATGTTCATTTTGATAACTCCGTAGCTAATTGCTTCTCTAATTTCTTCTAACGTAGAACCAGAACCTCCGTGGAATACGAAGTTTACAGCGTTGTCTACACCATACTTTTCGTTGATGTATTTTTGAGAGTTATCTAAAATTTTTGGAGTCAATACAACATTTCCTGGTTTGTAAACACCGTGTACATTACCAAATGCTGCTGCAATCCAGAAATTATCAGAAATAGATTTTAAGTTTTCGTAAACGTAAGCAACTTCTTCTGGTTGAGTGTATAATAAAGAATTGTCAACATTAGAATTGTCAACACCATCTTCTTCTCCACCTGTAATACCTAATTCCATCTCCAAAGTCATTCCAACTTTAGACATTCTTTCTAAGTATCTTTTGCACTTTTCTACGTTTTCTTCTAAAGGCTCTTCAGATAAATCTAACATGTGAGAACTAAATAAAGTCTTTCCGAATTTATTAAAATGTTCTTCGTTAGCGTCCATAATTCCATCAATCCAAGGCAATAATTTTTTTGCACAGTGGTCTGTATGTAAAATTACAGTAGCTCCGTAAGACTCAGCTAAAGTGTGAATATGTTTTGCTCCCGCAATAGCACCTTTGATAGCAGAAAGTTGATTTTCTCCTTTTAATCCTTTTCCGGCATTAAAAGCAGCACCTCCGTTAGAAAATTGAATAATAACCGGAGAGTTTACTTCAACTGCAGCTTCCATTGCAGCGTTAATAGTATCTGAACCGATGACATTACACGCTGGTAAAGCGTATTGATTTGCTTTTGCATCATTGATAATGTCTTGAACTAATGAACCGGTAGCAACACCGGCAGGAAATTTTCTGCTCATTATGTTAGTATTTTGTGAAACAAATATAGATGTTTTTTTAGAAAGGATAATTAATTCCGAAGTGGATTCTTGGTTTAAGCAAATTAAAATTGTCAAATTGCCAGCGATCACCCAATTCGTAAGAAGGGTCATAAATTTTGTAACCTAAATCAAATCTTACAATTGCAAACGTACCAATGTGATAACGGAAACCTAATCCAGAACCAATTCCGAATTCTTTGTAAAAATCTTTGAACTTAAATAATGTTTCTGGACGATTTTTATTAACACCCCAAATATTACCAGCATCAAGAAAATATGCACCTTCCAAACTTCCAAAAAGATTGAAGCGATATTCAGCATTGAATAACAATTTCATGCTTTCAAATTCTAAACTTTGATTTTTAGAATCGATACGTGGTTTACTTCCAGGACCTAAAGTTAACGGTGCCCAACCACGAACATCATTTGCTCCTCCAGCCGAATAACTTCTTACGAAGGGTGCAACATCTGAGTTTCCATATGGTTGAATGATTCCGAATAAGAAACGTCCCGCTACGCTAGAATTTGAATTTAATTTGAATTTTCGTCTAACATCCACATCAAATTTTACGAATTGAGAATAAGGAATTCCAAAGATCAAACCTGCTTGATTTCCGTCTCGATCAGGTTCAGCTTTATTAAAGCCAAAAGCTTTGTCTAAACCTCTTAATACATTTCCGGCTAATTCAATTCTCGCTTGAATAAACCAAGGATTACTTTTTGGTCGAAATGAATTTTCTTGATTAAATGTAAATTGATAGATAAAAGAGTTGATTAATACATTTTGGGAAATATTAGCTTTTCTATATAACATATTCTCAAAATCAACATACAACTTTGCGTTTTCTCCAGTTAATGAACTTTGGAATCCTTTGTCAGCCTCGATTGCGTCTGTTAATTCATCGTCCGTTAGATAAATTGGTGCATTAGGATTGTATGCGTAGTATAAATCTTTTACTTCGTTTTTTGTATTATTATCTTTTGTAAACACTTCATAATAGCGATCTTTTTTTCGGTTACTAATAAATTCTGTGTTAAACAAAGAAACTTTGTGTTGAAACTCCGAACTCGAAATATCCATATCAAAACCAAAACCATAAGTCGTTTTGTCTAAACCTACATTTTTCTGCGTACTTGCATTCATTCGAATAGCAGATTCGGCAGTAAAACGTTTTGGTAAAATATTATCAAGATTAATTGGTGTTAATAAATAAGGAAATTTCAACTTTGTTTCGATAGCGATTTCGTAAGCATTTAAGAATGCTTTATTCATTGAGAAATCTTTGTTGACAGAACCTAAAGTTCCTTTCAAAGTTGTTTCTAAATTTTCTCCTCCTCCAAATAGATTTCTCGAAGTTAAAGTCATTCCGGGAGAAATTGCAAAGTTCATATAGCGAGAAGCATAACTTTCGACAAAGAGATTCAAGTCATATTTCTTTTTTGGTGTAAAGAAAACGTCTACATTTAGGATAGAATCTTGTTTATTAATTCTGAATCCATGTAAGTTAATGTTTTCTTTCTTGAAAATATTACGTTTTGTCTGAATTTCTTGTCGTTGACGATATAGTTGACCAGGACGAATTACAAATGCATCTGTAAAATATTTTGGTCGATATTCTGGTTCTTTTGTATATAAAACGTTATAATCTTTATATTCTTCTTTGATTAATTTACTTTCATCATCAACAAAACTGCGAGAATCTGCATAAATATTTATCTTCCCAAAACGGTATTGCGTAAAAGGTGTAATACTATCCGTTTTCAAAGAATCTTGAATATATTTATCAATAAACATCGTTACATCAAGGCGTTTGTTACTTTTTAATGTATCCGCTTCAAAATATAAATCTTCGCCCGAATCATTAAAATCATAGTAACCTCTATTCTTTAACAAATCGATGATACGATCGCGTTCTTCCTCAAATTTGTCAAAATTATATTGATCTCCAGCATGCAAAACAGTTTGTTTTCCAATAGAAGAATTAAGATATTCTTCTATTTTTTGATCAGATATTTTTTGATCATATGTTTCGATATAAGAAGGTTCCCCTAACTTAATATCATAAATAGTTTCTGCTTTTTTCGCAACAGAATCTTTATTATAGGAAACAGCTACTTTCGAATCGAAATAACCTTTGTCATGAAATAATCTATTTAAGTTCTTTGCCGAAAATTCTGATTGTTGTTCATCCAACAAAACTGGAGCCTCACCTTGACTATAATAAAGACGTTCTTTCCATAAACTGTGCCCAACATATTCGCTAAGATTATTCTTCGTTAGTAAACTGTCCAATAATTTTTGGTTACGAACCGAAGCATCTTGTCGATAATATTCCTGAAAAGTTTCATCAAATTTTGCAGGAGACCAATTATAAACCCATTGCCAAAGAGGGAAAAAACCAAGGAACTTACCAGCTGGTTTTTGTTTCACATAATCACTTAAATCTTTGTTGATTATAGTTTTTTTCTTCTTAATATCGGGATCTTCTTTATCGTAGATAAATTTGTTCTTTACAAACAAATATTCTCCTTCAGGTACTTTTTTAGTTGTACTACAGCTATAAAAAAGTAAACCTAAACAAGAGATAAGTGTTATATTTGTTGTAATTTTTTTTTGCATAAATATGTTATCAAATAACGTTATTAAGATAATAACTTCTCTGGGTTCTAAAAAATATAGACAAAAATATAATTTGTTTGTCGTAGAAGGTGTTAAAAATATTGGGGAAGTTATAAAAAGTTCTATAAATATTAAAGAATTATTTATAACTGAAGACTTTTGGCCAGAAGCTACACATATCAAAAAGACTTTTATTGAAGAAAAAGACTTGAAAAAGATCAGTTTCTTAACTACTCCGAATGTAGGTTTAGCACTTTGTGAATTACCTAATTATAACGAAAACATCAAGTTGAATGGTTTAAGTATTGCTTTGGATGATATTCGAGATCCAGGTAATTTAGGAACAATTATCCGCTTGGCTGATTGGTTTGGTGTAGAGGATATTTTGTGTACCAAAGAATCTGTTGATATGTACAACCCAAAAGTTGTGATGTCGACAATGGGCTCTTTTACACGAGTGAAAGTTCATTATATCGATTTGGAGAAATACTTGTCTGACTATAAAGGAAACATTTTCGGGACTTTTATGGAAGGAGAATCTATTTATGAACAAACACTTCCACAAGAAGGTATCTTGGTAATGGGGAACGAAGCGAATGGAATTTCTCCAGAAATCGAGAAGTTAACGACAAATAAACTAAGTATTCCGTTCTTTGGGAAAAATGGTTCTACCGAAAGTCTCAACGTAGCTGTTGCAACAAGTGTCATCTTAGGCGAGTTTAAGTCTCAACTTTCGCACAAATCATAAAAAAAACTTAATGTTTCTAAACGGGTAACTATTCCACAAATAAATATATACTTTAGTAGAAACAAACAATAAGATTAAGAAAAAACACATGAAATATGTAGCGGTTGTTCTTGCTTCTGCAATGCTGTTTATGGGAAGCTGTAGCAAGAAAAACGAACAAAAAGAAGAAGTTAGAAAGAAGGATCCTCATGCTTTGCGCTATGATTCGTTGGATTGGAAAGCAGATTTCAAGCCAATGAAGTACACACAAGCAGAACTTAATGATTACAGAAATAAACTAAACACCTATTATAAAGACTTTTGGGTTGACGGGAAAGTGAGCGGAGGTTTGTTGGTTGTGAAGAATGGGCAAGTACTTTTAGAGCAATATCAAGGGATGGCAGACGAAAGACATAAGCGTCCAATCACTGCCGAAACGCCTATTCACATAGCATCTATCTCGAAAGTTTTTACATCTATGGCGATACTTAAGCTGGTCGAGAAAGGTAAAATCAAATTAGATCAAAAAGTAAATACAATATTAGAAGGTTTTCCTTACGACGATATCACGGTTCGTAATTTGCTAAATCACCGCAGTGGTTTGCCAAATTATGCCAACGTTTTGTGGAATAACAAGAAGGTAATGATGGATCGCGAGAAACCAATTTCTAATCAAGATGTGTTAGATATCTTTAGAGAATTTGACGTTAAACAAATTCGTCCCGCAGACAAAGGGTTTTATTACTCGAACACCAACTTCGCTTTCCTTGCTTTAGTAATCGAAAAGATTATGAAAATACCTTATCCGAAAGCAATGAAATACATGGTTTTTGACCCTCTTGAGATGAATAACACCTTTGTTTTTGAGTATGATCGCGATAAAGATACAGTAGCTCGTTCTTACAAATACAATGGTTACGAGTGGGCTTGGGATGATTTTGACCGCACGTATGGAGACAAAAATATCTACTCAACGCCAAGAGATCTGTATAAGTTAGATGTTTCCATGTATTCGGATGATTTCTTACCGAAGAAGATCAAGAAAGAAGCTTTCAAAGGATATAGTTACGAGCAGAAAGGTTTCAAAAATTATGGGCTTGGAATGCGCTTGTTAGAATATGACAATGGTAAAAAATTATTGTATCACAATGGTTGGTGGCACGGGAATAACACAGTTTTTGTACACGATGTTAACAATCAATTTACGGTAATTGCATTAGGAAACAAGCAGAATAAGAATATATATAGTGCATTTAAATTGGCTGGACTTACAGGAACTTATCCGCTAAAAGCACCAAATAAAGATTCGATGAGGTTGCATAAACAACCAATTGTACCAAAAACAACAGCAAAACTTTCGACCAAAGTTTCAAGATAATAGCAAGGCTTCCTTATATATGGAAGCCTTTTTTATTTTTGTGTTATAATGTATTTTATTGATAATCAATAGTTTTATTTTGTTAATTAAATATAAAGTATTAAATTAGAGTTAATTAACTCTTAATTTATAAATACTTTTAATTATGGCTGTAAAATACAACGTTATTCAGAAGGCTTACCCAGGAGATCCTATGGCGCCTAAAAAGTTCTACGCAAATTCTATTGCAGATGGTGAAGTATCACTTCGAAATTTGAGTAAAGAAATTGCGCAAACCTCATCTGTTAGTGAGAGTGATGTGTATGCAACATTGATTGATTTGGCTAAAATGTTATCGAAACATTTGTCTGATGGAAAGATTGTTCGCTTAGGAGATTTTGGTTCTTTTCAAATAAGTATTAGTAGCGAAGGAATGGATGCAATGAACAAAGTAAATTCTGCTTCTATAAAAAGTGCTAAAATACTTTTTAGACCTGGTCTCGATTTACGAGATACTTTAGCTACTTTAAAGTATGAGAAAAAGAAATAGTTGAGATAATTTTTCTAACTTCTAATTGAAGTAAATAAAAAACGTCAAGTGGTTTTCATTAAAACCACTTGACGTTTTGTTTAAAACCTCCTTAGGTTTTATATAAAAGGTAGGGAGGTTTTATGAAAAGTTTATTTATATCTCAATTGAATAATCATTAACAACATAGAAACATAGACTATGAAAACTAAAAAATATTTAGATGAATTAACTTATGAAATAATAGGTTCTGCTATAGAAGTTCATAAAATAATGGGTAGAGGATTATTAGAAAGTGTTTATCATCAATGCTTAAAAGAAGAATTAAATCATAGGAAAATAAATTTTCTCACAGAAATGAAGGTTCCAGTTGTCTATAAAGAAAAACTGCTTGATCTTGATTTTCGTTGTGATCTCTATGTAGAAAATAGTATAGTTGTTGAGTTAAAAGCTGTGCAAGATATTTTTCCTACTTATGAAGCTCAATTATTAACTTATATGAAACTACTGAAATGTCCAAAAGGAATACTAATCAACTTCAATTGTTTTAACATATTTAATGAAGGATAAAAAACGTATGTTAATGAGTTTTTTACTCATCTTCCAAATTATTAAACCCATGTATTTATATTATTAGAATAGATAGATTTTTAATTTTGTTTTGGTAAAATATTAACCACATAGAAACATAGAAATTGATTAATTGTGATTTATTTATAAACTTTCAGTTATTAACTTAAGTAAAGTTACTGTGAAAACTATAAGTCTATTCAAATCTTTATCAATATTTAACCTATGTCTCTATGTGGTTAAAAAAGATAAAATATTAACCACATAAAGACATAGATAAAGATATAACTTGTGTTTTAAAGTATTAAAAAAAGAAAAGTATAAAACTTTATAAGCTTCTTACTGCTTAATATCCATAATATCTCGCAATACATTCCCAAAGATATTAAACCCAAGAACCAATAACATAATAGCTAATCCCGGTAGAATTGCCAAATGTTGTTTCCCTAAAATAATATGATTATAATGTTCTTTTATGATATTTCCCCAAGACGGAGTAGGAGGTTGTGCGCCAATTCCAAGAAAACTAAGACCGCTTTCTACTAAAATTGCCGAAGCAAAATTGGCAGCAGATATAACGATAATAGGTGCAACAACGTTAGGTAATATTTGGTTGAAGATAATTCTTGTGTCCGAAAATCCTAAAGCTTTTGCAGCTTCTACGAATTCTTTTTCTCTGTATGATAGGAATTGTCCGCGAACTACACGTGCAACTTCTACCCACATCGTTAGTCCAACTGCGATAAATATCTGCCAAAATCCTTTTCCAATAGCTAAGGTAATTGCAATAACCAATAGTAATGTTGGGATAGACCACACAACGTTTATCAACCACATTATAATGTTATCTGTTCGTCCCTTGTAATAACCTGCAAGAGCGCCCAAGGAAATTCCGACAACTAATGAAATGAAAACAGCGATAAACCCGATAAGAAAAGAAATTCTTGTCCCGATGATTAATCTAGAATAAAAGTCTCTTCCGTAAGAATCTGTTCCAAGTAAATAGGTTTTTGTATAGATAAAATCCTTCTCTATATCTTGCGTTTTGATGTTATGCTTTGTCCAAGTTAACAAATCTATCTTTATTGCTTCACCACTTAGTCCGTTCCCTATATATGGAATATAAGTAATGCTTTGTCCATCTCTTTTGTAAGATGTAATACTTATTTGTTCGGTATCGATTTCTTTCCCGAATATAAAATCAGAAAAGTTCGTTTTTCCTGAATAATTAGGTAAAGGGATTTCGATTGTTTTTTGCTGATAACCTATAGGTGAATATGCAATGGTTAGGTCCTGTCTGTTTGCATTTTCCGTTTTGTCGGACGCAAAGACATAAGCAAAAATAGAAATGATTGCAGCTAATACTATTACACTAAAAGAAAGAACACCAAGGGTGTTCTTTCTTAATTTATTGAATATGATTTGAGAAAATGAACCGTTTTCTTGTTCCATTATTTAATGTCTCTTAAAACGTTAACAGCTTCGTTTAAATAAAAGTCTTTTTGCATTCCTTTGAACCAATTGTTACGTTTAGCTTTTAGAACAGTATCTGTTTTAGTAGTTGCTAAATCGTTTTGATTCATTGTAAATTTGAAATTGTTTTTATACTTGTCTAAAGTTTCGAATTTCTTGATTTTATCTTCGCGTGTTTTACGGTACGTTTTGTAATCTTCTAAGTTCAAAGGAATCTCTTTTACGTCTTCCATTGATTTGATGAACTTGAAACTTTCGTTCATTAATGCTAAGTGAGCATTGTTTGCCAAACGAGTTTTACTGTTCGTTTTAATCTTCGCTAAATCGAAAGCAGAAGGCCATTTTGCAATAACCAATGGTTTGATTTGATCCCAGTTCAAGGCTTCTGAACGAGAAGCTTCGCTGATATCTTCGTAAGTGAATTGATCAACTAATGCAATGTCCGATTGAACTCCTTTCAATTGTGTAGAACCTCCGTTTACTCGGTAGAATTTTTGTATTGTTAACTTAATAGCGCCTAACTCATCACTTCCCGACTGACGATCTAAAGGCAAGATTGTTTGTACAGTACCTTTACCAAAGGTTTGCGGAGAACCCACGATAACAGCGCGACCATAGTCTTGCATTGCTGCAGCAAAAATCTCTGACGCAGATGCAGAAAGCTCGTTAACCATTACTACTAAAGGTCCGTCGTATGCGATAGAATTATCTTTGTCTTCGTGAATTTTAAGCATTCCGTCCGAACGTCTCACCTGAACAATTGGTCCTTGATTGATGAACAATCCAGAGATTTTAACTACCTCTTCAAGAGAACCTCCTCCATTATTTCTAACATCGAAGACAAGACCTTTGATGTTTTCTTTCTTCAATATATCAATTTCTTTCTTGATATCATCCGAAGGATAACGTCCGCCTTCTTTTCCCATTGGAGTGTAGAACTCAGGTAAATAGATGATTCCGTATTTATCTCCCTTCTCGTCCGTAATAACAGATGAGCGAGCAAACACTTCCTCTGATTCAATCACTTCACGAATCAAAGAGATTGTTTGTTGAGAACCGTCTTTTTTCTGAATAGTCAAGACAACTTCTGTTCCTTTCTTCCCTTTAATTAGGCGAATAGCATCGCTTAAAATCATCCCAACGATGTTTTTAGCTTCACCATTTTTCCCTTGTGCAACTTTAATGATCTTGTCACCAACTTCTAATTTATTGCTCTTCCAAGCTGGTCCGCCAACAATTAATTCAGCAATTGTAGCGTAACCTCTTTTGTCTTGTATTTTGGCTCCAATTCCTTCCATTTGTCCAGACATTTCGAATTCGAAATCCTCTTTACTTGTTGGAGAGAAGTATGTTGTGTGCGGATCGTATTGTTCTGTGAACGAGTTCATGTAAATAGAAAAATAGTTCTCGCGTTTTGTTTGTTTTATACGACGGAAATAGTCAGAAATCAAGTCTTTAACTTCTTCACGCGCCATCTTTTCTACTTCTGCAAAAGGCGTATCTTTTGTGATTTTCTTTTTCTCATCTGCCAAAGGATCTTTTATAGGTTTTATAGAAGAAGAGTTGTCTAATGTATCTTTCTTTTGACCTTTTAATTCGTCTTGCATTGAAATGATTTCTAACATCACGTTATATTTCAAATATTTGCGCCACAAATCTTTTGATTCGTTCTTATCTTTCGCGAATTTTGATGTTTTATAATCGATGTTGAAATTCTCTTTTTGATTGAAATCAAAAGGTTTTGACAAGGCATCCATCGAATATTTTTCAGCGTCAGCAATACGTTTGTAGATTGTGTCAACAGTAGAATTGTAGAAACCTAAGTTTTCTGATTTGTAATAATCATCTAAATTGTGATAATCTTTTTTGAATAGATCATAATCAGATTGCAATAAAAAACGTTTGCTTGGATCAATGTATTCTAAATATTTATTGAAAACATTTTCCGAAAATTTATCATCTACAGTAGCAGGTTTGTAATGTAGGTAAGTTAGGGTGTTTCGTGTATTTTTTACGATTAACTTTTCTCTTTCTTCATCTGTGTCTAGCATGGGTTTGCAAAAGCAAAAAGCAAGCAAACTCATTGATAAAAACGATAGTAATACATACGTTTTTTTAATTAACATATTGCGTTGGTATTATATAAATTAATAATTTAAGACTCCTTCAAATATAAAACAAAAAAGAAATTAGAAGGAAGTTTTTTACATTTGTAAAAATGATGAATAAAAGTAAGAATAAAATATGGAAAGACCGCTAATTTTAGTTACAAATGATGATGGAGTAACTGCGCCTGGAATAAGAGCGTTGATAGAGATTGCAAAAGGATTTGGAGAAGTTTATGTTGTTGCGCCAGATAGTCCGCAAAGTGGAATGGGGCATGCGGTGACAATAAATTCGACATTGTTTTGTGATGAAATAGAAGTTGATGAAGATGTAAAAGAGTATGCGTGTTCTGGAACGCCAGTGGATTGTGTGAAATTGGCTGTTTCGCAAATTTTACCTCGTAAACCAGATTTGTGTATTTCGGGAATTAATCACGGATCGAATTCGTCGGTGAATGTGATTTATTCGGGAACAATGTCTGCTGCTGTAGAAGCTGGAATAGAAGGGATTCCTGCGATTGGTTTTTCGTTGTGTGATTTTGCTTATAATGCTGATTTTAAAGCTGGAGAAGAATTTATTAAAACAATTATTGATCAAGTTTTAAAACATAAATTACCAAAAGGTGTAGTGTTGAATGTTAATATTCCGAAGTTGAAAGAACATGAAATAAAAGGAATAAAAGGAATAAAAGTTTGTCGCCAAGCTGATGCAAAATGGGAAGAAAAATTTGATAAACGTGAAGATCCTCGTGGAAGAACGTATTATTGGATGAGTGGAGAGTTTAAAAATCTTGACAAAGGTGAAGATACAGACGAACGTGCTTTAGAGGAGGGTTATGTTTCTGTTGTACCAGTTCGTTATGATTTGACAGCCCATCATTTTTTACCAGATTTAAGAAATTGGGATTTGTTCTAAGTTCGTTAAATCTACATTCAGAATGATAAAGCATAAAAAAAGGACTTCAATTGAAGTCCTTTTTTTTAAAATATTGAAATAATTATTTTACTAATTTTTTCTCAGCGTCACGATAGAAATTTTCTTTTTGTTCGTTTCCTAAAGTTTTGTAAGCTTGAATTAAGTTACGAATAACTTGACGATTTTCTGGTTGAATTTCGTACATTTTTTCAAGATAAGGAGCTGCTTCTGTAAACAAAGCTTTGCGTTTTACTTCGTTTGCATTATAAATTTCTTTCTCTTTTTTAGATGTTCCTAAATTGTTGTTCATTGTTTCAACAATTTCTTTGTCTGGTTGCAAAATAGCTAAAACTAAATTGTTGTAAGACTCGAAATGTTTAGGATTTAATTCAATCGCTTTTTTGAACAAGTTTTTAGATTCTTCTGCTTTAGAAGCGTCATCTAAATATAAAACTCCTAAGTTGTAATAATTTTGTGCATCGTTTGGATTAATTTTAATCGCTTCTTCGATACGTTTTGTCATTTTATCAGAGTTTCCAGAAACTTGGTAAATTCCAGTTGCGATATTGTTGATGTCAGCATCTTTTGGATATTTTGTAGTTGCTTCTTCTACGATAGTATCGTATTTTTTCGCATTGTACAATCCATTAAGTGCTAAAACATACATGTCACGGTTGTAATCTTTTGTTTGATTAGCTGATTTACCAGTGAATCCTTTTGCCGCTAATTCTTTCAAAATCGTTAACGATTTATCATAATCAGCTGCGTTGTAAAAACAGATTGCAGCTTGATATTTATAGATATCTTCTTTTGTACCTAAAGCTTCAACTAAGTTGAAAACATTTAAGAATTTTGTTCCAGCCTCAGTAAATTGTTTTGCGTCCATTGCTTTGTTTGCAGCGTCTAATTCTTTGTTTGCTAAATTAGAAACTTCAGATTGCAACAAGAAACCATATTTTGGTTGTAAAGCAACTTCTTTCGCTTTTGCGTAATTACCACTAGCTGTAGCTTTATCTAAATCGGCTTGAGAATAGTAAAATTCGTCTTTTTTAGAGTCTTTATTTTTGACTTGCCAAACTTTACCGTTTTCGTATTTAGATAATTTTGCTAAATCTTGACTTGCTTTTGTAACGTCACCTTTTGCTAAGTTTTCTTTTGCTGATTTATTATATTTTTCAGCTAAAACTGTAGGTTCTGTCGTTAATTCTTCTGTGTTAGTTTGAGCGAATGATGTCGACATTGCTAAAACTAATCCTAAACTAAATAATAATTTTTTCATTGATTATTCATTATTTGGATCCTCAGCAGGCGTTTCTTCTGCTTGAGTTTCGTTGTTTTCGTTTGTGTTTTCTACAACAATTGGATTTCCTTCTTCATCAAGTTCTACTTCGTTTTCCAATTCTTCTTCAACTTGTACTTTTGCAATTGCTGCAATTTCGTCGTTCTTTTTCAAGTTAATCAATCGAACACCTTGTGTTGCACGACCCATTACACGAATTTCATCTAAACCAGTTCTAATAGCAACTCCAGATTTATTAATGATCATTAAATCATCTTCGTCTGTAACAGCCTCAATCGCGATTAATTTTCCTGTTTTATCAGTAATATTAAGTGTTGTTACACCTTTACCTCCACGATTTGTTTCACGATAATCTTCGATAGAAGAACGTTTTCCGTAACCTTGTTCAGAAACAACTAATACAGTTTCTTTTTCTACATCAGTCACAACAATCATCCCGATAACCTCATTATCTGGTTGATCTCCTAAGTTGATTCCGCGAACACCAGAAGCAGTACGACCCATTGGACGAACTTTCTCATCTTCGAAACGGATAGCTTTACCATATTTAGAAGCGATCATAATTTGAGATTTACCATCTGTTAATAAAGCTTCTAATAATGTGTCACCTTCGCGAACAGTAATTGCGTTGATACCATTAACACGTGGACGAGAATAAGCTTCTAAAGATGTTTTCTTGATGATACCATTTTTAGTTACCATGATTACGTAATTATTATTTACGTATTCTTCGTTCATTAAATCATGTGTAAGGATATATGCTTTTACTTTATCATCTGGCTCGATGTTAATCAAATTCTGAATTGCACGACCTTTAGATGTTTTAGAACCTTCTGGAATTTCGTACACACGCATCCAATAACATTTTCCTTTTTCTGTAAAGAATAACATGTATTGGTGGTTAGATGCCGAAACCATATACTCTAAGAAATCTTCGTCACGTGTTGTAGCGGCTCTATTACCAACTCCTCCACGAGATTGTTTGCGGTATTCAGAAAGTGGTGTACGTTTGATGTAACCCATGTGAGAAATCGTTAAAACAACTTGCTCATCAGGAATTAAATCTTCGATATTTAAGTCTCCACCTGCGTAATCGATATCTGTACGACGTTCGTCACCATATTTTTTACGAATTTCTAATAACTCATCTTTGATAATTTGCATACGTAAATCTTCGTTTGCTAAAATATCTTTCAAATGGTTAATCATTTTCATGATTTCTTCGTACTCTTCACGAATTTTATCAATCTCAAGACCAGTCAATGTACGTAAACGTAAATCTAAGATTGCACGTGCTTGAATTTCTGATAACTCGAAAGCTTCCATTAATCCTGTGCGCGCTTCGTCTGGTGTTGCAGATTCGCGAATGATTTTAATTGCACGATCAAGATCATCTTGTGTTCCGATTACTTTCATGTAACCTTCTAAGATATGAGCTCTTTCTTGCGCTTTTCTCAATTCGTATTCCGTACGACGAACAATCACTTCGTGACGATGTTCTACGAAATGATAAATCATGTCTTTCAAATTCAATTGCTCTGGTCTACCTTTTACCAACGCAATGTTATTTACACTGAAAGATGATTGTAATTGAGTAAATTTATATAGTTTATTTAAAACGACGTTAGGAACCGCATCCATTTTAAGGACATAAACGATACGCATACCTTTACGGTCAGATTCGTCACGAATCTCAGAAATACCATCTAATTTACCATCTTTTACCAACTCAGCAGTTTTTGCAATCATATCTGCCTTGTTAACTTGGTAAGGAATTTCTGTAGCGATAATACAATCGCGACCATGTACTTCTTCGAAATTAGTTTTTGCACGTAAAACAACACGTCCACGTCCAGTTTCGAAAGCTTGTTTTACACCATCATAGCCATAGATAGTACCTCCTGTTGGGAAGTCTGGCGCTTTGATGTATTGTGTTAATTCGTCAATTGTAATCTCACGATTGTCGATGTATGCAATTGTTCCGTCAATAACTTCTGTTAAGTTATGTGGCGCCATATTTGTTGCCATACCAACCGCAATACCAGATGCACCATTTACTAATAAGTTTGGAACACGAGTAGGTAATACAGTAGGTTCTTGGATAGTATCGTCAAAGTTTAGTTGAAAGTCAACTGTCTCTTTATCTAAATCAGCTAATAATTCGTCTGAAATTTTTTGAAGTCTTGCTTCAGTATAACGCATTGCAGCAGGTGGATCACCATCTACAGAACCGTAGTTACCTTGTCCGTCAACTAATAAGTAACGCAAAGACCAAGGTTGCGCCATACGTACCATTGTGTCGTAAACAGAACTGTCGCCGTGTGGGTGAAATTTACCTAAAACTTCCCCTACAATACGTGCCGACTTTTTGTAAGAACGATTAGAAAAAACACCTAATTCATACATTCCGAATAATACTCTACGGTGTACAGGTTTTAAGCCATCACGCACATCCGGAAGCGCACGAGATACGATTACCGACATCGAATAATCGATGTAAGCGGATTTCATTTCATCCTCAATGTTAATTGGGATTAGTCTTTCTCCTTCAGTCATATTGTTTTGTTATATAAGGTGGCTAATATACGAATTTTAAGCTAAAATAAGATTGATAAAAACAAGATATTTGATGTTTTATGAAAGTTTTAAGGAAACTTTTCTAATCCTTCTAAAAATAGCTTTGTTTTATCCTCGTAAATGATATTGTTGATAAGTTTTAATTGTTATTGTTTTAATTTTCTCTTGCTTAACAAAAAAATGTTTTTATATTTGCACTTCGAAAATTACAAAGTGTAGAACGGAACGCGGTTTACTATTAATTCAGCTTTTTTGTAATTTTCTATCAATTTGATTTTTGAATTAATAATAATAACTGTATATTTGCAACCCATTCGAGTAATGGATTAGAAACTTAGTAAAGATGAGTAAGAGAACATTTCAACCAAGTAACAGAAAAAAAAGAAACAAACACGGATTCCGTGAGCGTATGGCTTCTAAAAACGGGCGCAAAGTATTAGCTGCTCGTAGAAAGAAAGGAAGAAAAGCATTAACTGTTAGTGAAGTAAGAGCTAAAAGATAATCGCTACAATTCATAAAAAATAAGCTTGAAGGTCGTTCTTTCAAGCTTTTTTTTTACATTTGTTTTAAAGACTGTAGAAAAGTATGGAAGCTAAAAATGTAATTGAGTTAAGTCAATCATCTATATATCAAAGAAATCATTTAGTATTATCTGACGTTAATTTTACACTTAATGAAGGAGAATTTGTCTACCTTATTGGAAAAACAGGAAGTGGAAAAAGTAGTTTGTTGAAAGTGCTTTATGGTGATTTGCCGCTTCAATCGGGACAAGGTTCTGTGGTTGGAATGGATTTGAAATCATTGAAAACAAGTAAGATTCCTGATCTTAGAAGACATTTAGGAATTGTTTTCCAAGATTTCCAATTGTTAACAGATCGTACAGTTGAGCAAAATTTGACGTTCGTTTTGAAAGCAACAGGTTGGAAAGATAAGGCTACAATCGATAAACGTATTGATGAGGTTTTAGATTCGGTAGGGATGTTGTCAAAAAAGAAAATGATGCCTTTCCGTCTTTCTGGAGGAGAACAACAGCGTGTTTCTATAGCTCGTGCTTTATTAAATCATCCTGAATTAATTTTAGCAGATGAGCCTACAGGAAACCTAGATCCAGAAACGTCAAATGATATTATGGATTTATTGTTGTCGGTATCGAAAGAAAATAATTGTGCAGTTTTGATGGCTACACACGATTATGAAATTATTCGTCGCTATCCTGCGCGTAAAGTGCGTTGTGAAGACGGAAGATTATTTGAAGTTGCGGAAGCGATATCAGAATAAGATAAATTACACAATATAATTTTAAAGAAAGAGTTTACTTAGTTGTAGACTCTTTTTTTTGTTAAATAATTAACTAACTAATGTATCAAGGTAATAAACTTCATTTTATAAGTATGGATGTTCCATTTCCTCCCAATTATGGAGGTGTTATAGATGTTTTTTATAAATTGAAAGCATTTCATCAACTTGGGATTGAGATTCATTTACATCTGTTTGGGTTTAATGAAATAGAAAGCGATGTTTTAAGAAAATATGCTAAAGAAGTTTATTTTTATCCAATACATCAAAAGCCTAATTATATTTTTAAGAAATATCCTATTTCAGTAAGATCGAGGGATAGTCAATTATTGTATGAACGAATTAAATCGTTGAAAGCTCCTATTTTTTTTGAAAGTCTAAAAACAACATTTATTTTGAATAAATATACTCTTGAAGGTTATTCTAAATATTTGAGACTACATAATATTGAGCAAAATTATTTTTCCGGATTGGCTGAAAGCGAAAAGAATCTAGCGAAAAAAGCATTGTTTTATATTGAGGCAAAAAAATATATCCAATACGAAAATATTATCCACCAGTTTGATGAAGTTTTTACACTTTCTAAATTTGAACAAAATTATATTCAAGAAAAATATAATAAAGGAAAATTTGTACCTGTTTTTCATGGAAATGAAACTTTTCAATCATTAAGTGAAAAAGGAGAATTTGCTTTGTATCACGGAGATTTGAGAGCTTCGGACAATTGTAAAGTAGTCGATTTCTTGATAGAAGTTTTTAAAGAAATTGATTATCCTTTCGTTATTGCTTCAGGTTCTAGAGAGGATTGGGTAAAAGCAAAAATTAAAAATCATCCACATATACAATTTGTTAAATTGAAAGATTTTAATCATTTGAAAAAACTTTTCGCAAAAGCTCATCTTAATATTGCGTGGTCTTTTCAGGAATCTGGGACAAAGCTAAAAGTAATAAATGCATTATTCAATAGTCGTTTTTCGATAATTAATGAAAATGTAATAGATGATGAGAAAATTAGTGGACTTTGTGTTCAAGTTTTGAATAAATTAGAGTTGATAAAAGCTATTAATCATTTAAAAAATAAACCTTTTTTAGGGTCAGAAGAATATATTGATACGCTTGAATATGATTTGAATGATAAATTGAATGCCAAAATTATTTTGAAACAAATTTTTAATTAACTTTATGATTATGAACAGAAATCAATTTGCAGATATAATTTTACAACGATTAATTGATCAAAAGGAAGAAATAAGTCAACAATATAATAGTAGCAAAGATAAGATCGGTTATTTTTGGGTTGATGATCTATTACCAGAAGAATCTGTTTTGGAGATAAATCAAGTTTTTCCACAAGAAAAAGAAATGGTGTTGAAAAAAAGTTTGAAAGAAGATAAATATATTGCAGTTCAAATGAATCAATATCATCCTATTTTAGAGGAAATTATTTATGCTTTTCAAGATGAGAGAATCGTAAATTTGATTGCTGAGATTTGCGAAATAAAACAACCTATTCCAGATTCATCTTTGTATGCTGGAGGTTTGTCTATGATGGGAAATTGTCAATTTTTGCAGCCTCATCTAGATAATTCTCACGATGCGAAAAGAGAATTGTGGCGTGTGTTGAATTTATTGTATTATGTAACGCCAGACTGGAAAGAAGAATATGGTGGTAATTTAGAAGTTTGGCCAAATGGATTGAAAAATGATCAAATTACGATTTTTAGTAAATTCAATAGATTAGCGGTAATGGCAACGCATAATGATTCTTTGCATTCGGTTTCTCCAATAAAGTTTGAAGGTTTTAGAAAATGTGTTTCAAATTATTATTTTTCTAAAGAACCTTTAAGAGAAACAGATTCTTTTCATGTGACTTCGTTTAGAGGTCGTCCAGAGCAAAAGGTTTTGGATCAAGTTTTACAAGTTGATAATGCACTAAGAATGGGCGTTAGAAAAGTATTTAAAAAAGGAGTAGTGGAAAATCCGCATATTTATAAAAAAGAAGAAAAGTAGACCCGTAGTGCATTTAGGTAA
>NZ_DFRA01000048.1:0-31165 GCF_002378465.1 Empedobacter sp. UBA3475
CACAGTTTTTTGGATATTGCCAATTAAATAACAAAAGCCACTCGCAGAGTGGCTTTTACATTACTAAAAAATATCTAAAGAATTAATTGTTTTATAACCAAGTTACAACGCCTGAATCTACACAGTAGTTTGCACCTATTATCTTGATTTTCCCTTCTTTTTCTAAGGTATTCAAGGTTGTACTTTGGTTACGAATATCTTCTATTGTTTGTATAACGTTTTGGTGATTTAATCTTTCTAATAAATCTGCATTTTTAGAAGAACGCTCTTCACCATCTTTTATAATTTCGTCGATAATTGGATTGAAATGATCAACCAAATGACACAAATTATTCATTTCAGTTTTGTGAATTGCTTCAGCGTCTAATCCGCCTTTCAAAGCGCCACATTTAGAGTGTCCTAAGACAACAATCAATTTAGAGCCAGCCACATTTGTTCCAAATTCCATCGAACCTAAAATATCTTGATTAACGAAATTACCAGCAATTCGTACACTAAAAATATCTCCTAAACCTTGGTCAAAAATAAGTTCCGCAGAAGTACGGCTATCAATACAGCTCAAAACAACCGCAAACGGCCATTGTCCCTCTCTTGTATCATTCACTTGTGAAAGTAAATCTCTGTTCGCTTTTAAATTTTGAACAAATCTTGCATTTCCTTCTTTTAAAAATTCTAATGCTTTATCTGGAGTTGTTGTTGCTTGAGTTTCTGATGTATGTGCTTTCATTATATTTAATTTTATTTTGTGTGTTTTAATTTTTATATGTTTTTTACAGATTAATGAGCCCCGGCAACCAACACGTAACCAAAAAACTCTCTGAATGATGGGGGATTATCGACTGTTCCACGTTCGGAAATTAGTCGAATATTAATGTTATTATTTTTTGCTTTGACTTTAAATTCATCTAAATATTCAATAATATCATAATCTAAAATTCGTGTTTTACGAACATC
Source organism: Empedobacter sp. UBA3475 (assembly GCF_002378465.1). NCBI lineage: Bacteria > Pseudomonadati > Bacteroidota > Flavobacteriia > Flavobacteriales > Weeksellaceae > Empedobacter > Empedobacter sp. UBA3475. Next base: position 955 of record NZ_DFRA01000048.1, read on the forward strand.
TAATTCAAGATTAGAACCAGGTTTCAAACCATCTAATTCTTTTACAATTGCACCGCGGTTTACAAACGTTACCTCTTCAGCAAAATTCATATGGAAAACATTTCCTTCTTTCACCAACATTACGTGCGAGTTGTTGTAAGATTTGATTAACGAAACAACCACACCAACAATAAGACCAATGATGATACCCTTTAATAAATCTGTTGCCAAAATTGCAATAACTGTTACTGCGAACGGAATTAACTGATCTTTTCCTAATTTTTTCATATCCAAGAATTGTTTCGGATTACCTAATTTGTAACCAATAACCAATAGAATAGAAGCTAAAACCGCATTTGGAATTAAATTTAAAAACATTGGAATAGAGATTACACTCACTAATAATAGAACACCGTGTGTAATTGTAGAAAGTTTTGTAAGTCCGCCACTCATTGCATTTGCAGATGAACGTACAATAACTTGCGTAACAGGTAAACCTCCAATTAAACCAGCTAAAGAGTTTCCGACACCTTGTGCAATCAATTCTCGATTTGTAGGTGTTTGACGCTTTAAAGGATCTAATTTATCAGTTGCTTCTACAGATAATAAAGTCTCTAATGATGCTACAATTGCGATTGTAAATGCCACTTGCCAAACCATAGGATTTGTTAATCCAGAGGCGAAATCGGGCATAGTAAATTGTCCTAAGAAATCTGAAACACTTTCAGGAACAGGAACTTTTACTAATAAATTGTGATCGATAGAAAATACTTCGTGGTTGGTATCACCAATTGTAACTTGGTACAAAATACCCACTAATACAGCTACTAATGATCCTGGTAATAATTTGAAAAAGTTTGATTTTTTTCCTAAAATATTGTCCCAAACAATCAAGATAAATAAAGAGATTGCTGTAATAATAATGGCTCCTGGCGTGATAAAATCTAAACTAAAATTACTAAAACTAAATGTTTCTGTATATCCTAACGCTAACGGAATTTGTTTCAAGAAAATTGAAATACCAATCGCACACAACATTCCTTTAATCACCGAAGATGGAAAGTAATAACCAATAACTCCGGCTTTTAGAATACCTAGTAATATTTGAAAAATTCCGGCGATAACAACTGCGACTAAAAATAGTTCGTAAGCGCCCAAATCTGTAATAGCAGTTAAAACAATAACGACCAAACCAGCAGCTGGACCAGAAACACCAATTTGAGATTTAGAAATAAGACCAACAACAATTCCTCCTACAATTCCCGCAATAATTCCGGCAAATAAAGGCGCACCACTGGCCAACGCAACACCTAAACATAAAGGCAATGCAACGAAAAAGACAACAATACTCGCAGGTATGTCCTTTTTCCAATTTTGAAAAAGATTCATAATAGTTTTAAAATGAATTATTTAATAATTTAAAATGATAAAAATAAATTTGCTATCCATTCAATAGATTTGAATAGGATGATGCAAAAAATCAATTAAAAAATTAAACTAATTCAGGAGGTGGAGTTGTCACACCATTATCTAAAGATGCATATGCATTAGAATGATGAAAATCCGAATATGTAATTTGTTTCACATTAAAAAATGTAAACAATTTTATTTCGTGGAAATAATGTATTTTTTCTGTAATTTCGCTCGAAGAATTTTTCTGATTATTTTCTTCTTCAGTTGAAGTTTGAGAAAACAAAGCTTTTTGATCATTGTCAGAAGAATCTTTTTCGTCTTGCTGCTCCAATCTCATCTGATAATCCATATAGCCCGCCAACCCTTGCATGTTCGTACTGAACACCAAAAGAAGCGTGAAAAAAATTCCGATGCTATGTTTTATCAGGTAGTCTTTCATTATGTCACAAAAATATATTTTAATTTTTAATTACAAAATAGAGGATATCATTTTTAATAAATATTTATCATTTTATTTTATGACGCTTAACAATGTTTATTGATTTTAAATATTGTCTAGATATAAAATTGATATCATAAATCATTTTTACTCAATTTTTTTAAGAATAAATTTGCAAAAAGTTAAATTTTGAGAAAGTATATAAGTGTAATGTTTTTAGTTGCTTTGGTTGCAACTACTTTCGGGCAAGGAAAAAATAATAAAGGTAAATTTTATGTTTATTGGGGTTGGAATCACGCGCAGTATACAAAATCAGATATTCAGTTCAAAGGAGATGGATACGATTTTACATTAGATAATGTAGCAGCTCATGACCGTCAAACTTCTTTTGGAATCAAGTATTTCAATCCAAGTTCTATGACGATTCCGCAATATAACTTCCGTTTAGGTTACTTTGTTTCGGATAATTGGAATATCTCTTTTGGGATTGATCACATGAAATATGTGATGGATCAAGACCAAGTTGTAAAAATGAATGGTCACATCAATACAGGTTCAGATTACGATGGAACATATAATAATGTTGATCAAAAATTAACAGAAGATTTCTTAACATTTGAACATACAGATGGTTTGAACTATGCTAATTTAGAGGTTCGTCGTTTTGATAATATTCAACATTTTCCAATTACAAAAAACGGAAAAGGAATCGATGTTAACGTAACAGCTGGTTTGGGAGCAGGGATTTTATATCCACGTTCTAACGTAAAATTGATGGGTAACGAACGTTATGATGAGTTTCACTTAGCAGGTTTTGCAACAGCTGCAATGGTTGGGATTAACTTTACTTTTTGGGATTATTTCTTTGTACAGGCCGAATTAAAGGGTGGATATGCTAACTTGAGTGATATTCGTACAACTGCAAACAAAGCTGATAAAGCAAAACAGGATATTGTGTTCTCCCAACAAAACTTAGTTTTTGGAGCAATTATTCCAGTTTTTACTCATAAAAATAAGTTAAACTTTTAATTAAGTAGTTTAATATAAAATATATAGCCTAATTTTAAGAATCGATTAGACGATTTGAAAAAAATTATTAGCGGAGACATCATTTAAGTACAATTTGTACTGGATGATGTCTTTTTTTAATTATAAATTTTACCTTTCTCCATAAAGAATTGTTACTTTTACAATTATTTAGATTTGAAATTAACATGAATAGATTTTCTGTATTAGTCGCAAGTATCTTGATATCGACAACAGCAATGGGACAAAAAGTAATGACGCCAGAACTTCTTTGGCAAGTAAAAAAAGTAGCTCCAGTTGGAGTAACGAAAGATCAAAAAAATCTGATTTATAAAGTAACTTCTACTAACGTAAAAACACAAGAAGACACATCGAAAACATATATGATTTCGTTGGCAGGAGGAAAAGCTTCGGAAATCGAAGATTATAAAACGCTTTTGGCTGATGAATCGTTGAATAAATCTCAACAATATAAAGCAGAAACTGATAAAGTTAAATTACAAATGGTTTTTGGTTCTGATTATTATCCAGAAATGGACAAATCGAATGTGCAGATTTATAATGAATTAAATTACAGACATTGGGATACTTGGAATGATGGAAATTACGATCATTTATTTGTGTCAGAAAATAAAGAAGGTTCAACTAAAATTGATGTTTTAAAAGACGAACCATATTCTGTATCAGAATTTGTTTGGACGCCAGATGGAACAAAAGTTTTGTATGTTTCTAAGAAGAAATTTGGAACGGATTACGCATTAAGCACAAATACAGATATTTATCAATACGATTTAGCAACGAAAACGACGAAAAATATCACAGAAGGAAAAATGGGTTATGACAATACACCAAGTTTTTCTTCTCAAGGAGATTTTGCATTTTTGAGCATGGAGCGCGATGGTTACGAGGCAGATAAAAATGACTTAATCGTTCGTCGTGGTGATATCGAAATGAATATTACAAAACATTGGGACGGAACCGTACAAGGTTATAAATGGAGCAATGATGGTAACAAAATTTATTTCAATGCGCCAGTAGGAGGAACAATTCAATTATTTGAGGTTGATGTAAACTTCAAAATGAGAAAAATGCCTTTTATCAAACAAATTACAAAAGGTGATTTTGACATTGCAGACATCAAAGAAATTGTTGGTAATAAAGCAATTGTTACAAAAACAGATATCAATCACGCTGCAGAAATTTATGTAGTTGATTTGAAATCTGGAGCATTAACTCAATTAACAAACGAAAACAAAGATATCTTCGATAATATTGCGTTGAGTGATGTAAAAGCACGTAAAATTAAAACAACAGACGGAAAAGAAATGTTTGCATGGGTAATTTATCCGCCAAATTTCGATCCGAATAAAAAATACCCAACTTTATTGTATTGTCAAGGTGGACCACAATCTGCTTTAACTCAATTTTATTCTCCTCGTTGGAATTTCCAATTAATGGCAGCACAAGGGTATATTGTAATTGCGCCAAACCGTCGTGGAATGCCAGGTCATGGAGTAGAGTGGAATGAGCAAATTTCTAAAGATTGGGGAGGACAAGTAATGCAAGATTATTTGGCTGCGATTGATGATATCTCGAAGGAATATTATGTAGATAAAGATCGTCGTGGTGCTGTTGGTGCATCTTACGGAGGATATTCTGTTTATTATTTAGCAGGTATTCACGAAGGTCGTTTCAAATCTTTTATTGCACATAATGGTGTTTTCGATTTGAAATCGATGTACGGAACTACAGAAGAAATTTTCTTTACAAACTGGGACGCTGGTGGCGCTTGGTGGGAAACAAATAACAAAGCTGCGCAAAAAACGTACTCTAAATTTGATCCAAGTAGTACAGAATTAGTAAATAAATGGAATACGCCAATGTTAATTTATGTTGGAGGTCATGATTATCGTGTGCCAATGGGACAAGGGCAAGAGGCTTATCAAATTTTACAATTGAAAGGAATCAAATCTCGTTTTATTTATTTCCCTGAAGAAAATCACTGGGTGTTAAAACCACAAAATTCTGTGATTTGGCATACAGAATTTTTCAAATGGTTAAAAGAAACCTTGTAATTCAATTGATTTATAAATCATAACTATAATTTAAAAGTGCAATTTCTATAGAAATTGCACTTTTTTTATTTCTTTGAAAATCAATGACAATATCTAATAAACGAATCAATTATTTTTTTAAATTTTGTAGAGTAGAATAATCGTTGTAAATTCAAAAACATAAGTCAAAACCCAATTTATGAGTAAGGATAATAACAAAATATATTTTTCGAATAGCCCATTTACAAACGGACACAAAGTAATAGATTTTGTTTGGAGTGCTCGCCTTGATGAAAATTTTGACCTTTGGATGGATCTTCATTTAGAGTCAGATAATTATGACGAAGAAGAGGAATATAAAGATGATTTGGATGAAATAGATGACATTTCTGAAGAGAATGCCGAAAAGCAACTTTGGATTAATTATGATCATGCTATCATCTCGAGTACATATTGGAACAATAAAGGGATAAAGATCGAAAATGATGCGCAATTAGATTTTAATCAACTCAATAAAAAAACATTCGAAATTGATCCTCTTCCAGTAAATCTTGACGAGTCAGAAAATCTTGCTTTTGGTATTTCAATGTTAGGTAATGACACGGTTGCTCAGCACGAAATTACGTTTTTAGATACAGAAGAATTTGGTGTTTTTGATATCAAATGGAAAGGGAAAATTGCTAATACTTATTTAGGAGAAACCGATTTTAATTACGATTTTTATGTCTATATGAAGAACATAAAATTTAATGGAATTAAAGTTCATCCATCGTTAGAAAAAGAAAAAGTTACAACATTTTTTGAGAAAAGTTTAACTCATTTTAATGATTTCGAATTAGTAGATACCGATGAATTAGAGTTAGAAAACTATATTCTGAAAATTAAAAGACAAGAAGATTAAAAAATAAATTTACCTTAGATTCATAATTACACTCCTAAACCATTTATATGATCAACCAAATCATCAAAAATTGTGAAGACGAAGAAATTCAGTTTCTCAATGAAATTCAACCTTTTGGATATTTGATAGGAATTCATAAAAATTCGCATCAAATTGAATTTTTTTCTCAAAATATTGATGAATTATTTGAAATTTCTACCGAAAAGATATTAAGCCAACATATTAATCAACTTCATGATTTTGAGCTTGATTTTGATGAGATTTTGAATTTAGAACAAGGTGAATTTTACCGAACTAATACAAAAGTTAATTCAAAAACCTACCATTTAACAGTTTATCATTTTGATGAATTGATTTATTTAGAGTTAGAAGAATTAATTATTTTAGAAAACAGATTAGCCTATTATAATTTTTCTGAACAAATCCTGTACTCTAAGTCTATAAGCTCAACTTGGGATTTGTTAATTTCGTCTATCAAGAGTTTGATTCATTACGAGAGAGTAATGTTGTATAAATTTTTGGAAGATGGTAGTGGCGTTGTTATAGCGGAAGAAATTGATAAGGGATTAGATTCTTATATGGGTTTGCGTTTTCCCGAATTTGATATTCCTAAACAAGCACGTCAACTATATTTAGAGAAAAAAAGCCGTTTGGTTGCAGATGTTGACAGTAAAAGAATCATTTTAATTGGTAATGAGAATTATCAAAAAATAAACTTGATGTACTCTTCTGTTAGAGCACTTTCTCCTATACATCTACAGTATTTACGCAATGCTAATTGTGAAGCAAGTTTCTCTATTTCTATTGTAATTAACGAAAAATTGTGGGGAATTGTAGCATGTCAGAATTCTAAGCCAAAATTTATTCCAAATCAAGTTCGTTTGCAAACCGAATTATTGACGCGTCAAGCAAGGTTGACTTATGTGAATTTTAAATCAACTGAACGATTAAAGTTCCAAAATCATTTTAACGAAACAGCGATTAAGCTAAAAGAGAATCTTTTAACAGAAGAAAATCTTCAGCAATCAATGAACAATAATCTAAAAGAGGTTCTTAATCTTACAAAGGCAGATGGAATTGCATTGGTTAATTTTGACGATGTTTTTGTAGAAGGCGAAACGCCAGATAAAGAAGAAATTTTGAGAATAAAAGAATGGGCATTTAAAAGAAACTCAGCACGTTTATTTACCTCGAATACTTTTTATCTAGATTATGGACAAGAGCTTAGGCTTAGTCCAAGTTCGGCTGGTGTAATGTTTTGTTTTCTAAATCAAACTTACGAACATTTTATTATTTGGTTCAAAAAAGAACAAGTTCAAACCTTAAATTGGGCTGGAGAACCAAGTAAAATTAAAAATGTAGATGTTATAAATGGTGATGAAATACACAGTTTTTCTCCTCGAACTTCTTTCAAAATTTGGCAAGAGAACATTAAGAATAAATCGTTTATTTGGTTAGATAAGGAGAAATATGTTGCGAAAGAAGTGATTAAGTTAATTATAGAAACACTTCATTTACAGTCTTTCAAAATTCATAGTTTATATGAACAATTAAAAGAAATAAATGACGAATTAGACTCGTTTACCTATACAGTTTCTCATGATTTACGTACACCATTATCGGTGATGAAATTGAATTGTCAGATGCTTCAACGAAGTTTGAAAGATGATGAAATTAAAAATGATCGATTAAAAAGTGTTATTGAAGAAATTGATCGAATGACACAAATGATGCAGGATCTTTTGGCGTTGAGTAAAGCTAAAAAATCAGAAATTGTATTGTCTACAATCGAAACAAAGCCAATCATAGAAAAGATTATACACGATGTTTTGTTGTATTATAAAATTAACAATACTGAAGTTGTTGTAGAAGAAATACATAATGTTTTGGGAGATAAAACGATGTTTTATGAGGTTTTTCTGAATATTATTGGTAATGCAATAAAATATTCCTCTCAAGCAAAACATCCAAAGATTGAAATATCATCTGAAATCAATAATAAAGAAGTTATCTTCAAAATAAAAGATAACGGAATTGGTATAAAAGAAGAAGATTATAATAAAATGTTCAAGCTATTTAGCAGAATGTCTAACACTGGAAACATTTCTGGAAACGGAGTTGGACTTTCGATTGCGCATAGAATGATGGATAGAATGAATGGTGGTATATCTTTTGAGAGTAGAGTAGGAGAAGGAACAACTTTTATATTAACATTTAAAAAAATCTAACGAATGCTATCTGATTATTTAAAAGAAAAAACAGCGGTTTATCACAAAGAAATTGAAGATAAATTAGAGTCGAATAAATTGTTTAACAGCACATTTACAGATAAAAATTACTATAAAATGTTGCAGGTTAATCATATTTTTCTAAAATCGTACGAAGATTCTATTAAACAACTTTTGAATGACAATGATTTAAAAAATTTAGCCTTAACAAAATTGAATAAATTATCTTTGATTGAACAAGATATCAATGAGTTGGGCTTAGAAGAATTGAATGTGCTAAAACAATTTGAATTACAAAATAGAGCAGAAGCAATTGGAGCTTTGTATGTGATAGAAGGTTCTATGCTTGGAGGAAATGTAATCGCAAAAACCCTGAAAAAATATCCATTTTTAGAGAATAAAAGTTTCAATTATTTTGGACATTATGGTGAAAACCTTGGTCAGATTTGGAAAACATTTATTACTTATATCAATCAAGAATTTACAACTGAAGAAGAGCAACAACAAGTTTTTGAAGGCGCTAAAAAAGCCTACGAAGATTTGATAAGTTTTGCTTAGAAAAAATATTTTTAAATAAGACCTCTTTAGTTTCGACTAAAGAGGTCTTATTTTTTTATGAAGTAATTAAAATTATTGATTAGATTAATTATATTAGTAATTAATAAAAATAGTGCATTTTACTTTTGTTTTTCCATTTAGCTTGACTTTCATATAATCAAGTGTAAATTATCCTAACCAAGATAAGACTATTTTATCAGATTATTAACTGTCAATCCAATCATCAAATGATCGGTATGAGATGCTTTAAGACTTTGTAACATATAACCAGCTTCTAAACTAAAAGTTGGCGAAATAACGTAACCAAAGCTTAAACCAAGTCGATTTCTATCAAACGTTTTATCTTTTACAGCTTGTAGAAAAATCTCATCATACGCTTTCAAATACCACGTGTTTTCGATTAATTTGGCATTATTTAGCGGAACAGTTGCAGTCAATTGATAACGAAATCTAAATTGTGTATCATTTTCTAAAAAGCGTTCTTCGACACGAAAGCGATGCGCGAAATTAAAACGTTGTAAAGCATGTTTTGTATTGAATTGTTGATACAAACGATGTTCGTGACTATGAGCATAATCGTCTGTAGCAGTAGGAGTTCTGTTTTGAATGTAGGCGTAACCAGCTAAAATTGTATTGTTATTTTCGGTTAAGTTGTAACCAATTCCTCCACGAATCAAAAGTTGTTGTAACTGATCTAAATCTTCGTACGAACGATATTGTATATCCGACTGAAAATTAAAATCTTTATTGATTTTTTGATTGATATTTAAGGTATTCCAAGTTCTAAAATTACTTTCTTGTGCATGCACACCGAAGTTGGCTAAAACAATAAAACAGGCTAATATTTTCTTCATTCATTCAATTTTAACGAAAAATAAAAAAAGACACGAAAACGAATCGTGTCTTTTGTCATTATAAATTAAATTTATTTTGTTACATTTTCACTTTTGGTAGAATATCTTTTCCAAAAATTTCGATAGATTTCATCATATCCAAGTGATTTGGCGCTCCCACGTCCATGTGTGCAGAAAAACGAGTTAAACCAAACATTTCCTGATATTTCAAAATACGATCAACCGCTAAAGAAGCGTCTCCAACAATCAAATGTCCATTTGTAGAACGTCCATAGTCAAACTGTGGTTTTGTATATTTTGGCCAACCTCTACTTGCTCCAATTCTATTCATTTGTGCACCATAAATTGGAAAATATTCTTCTGCAATTTTTTCGCTATCTTCTCCAAAAAAAGAGTGCATGTGAACGCCAATTTGCATCGTTTTAATATCATGACCATTTTCGATATAAACTTGTTTATAAATTTCGAACAGATAGTTAAAATCAGCAGGATTGCCTCCAATAATCGCGAAAATAATAGGTAAACCTAATGTTGCAGCACGTACAATTGATGATTTTGTTCCGCCAACAGCAATCCAAATAGGTAGTTTTTCTTGCACAGGCTTTGGATAAACACTTTGATTAATAATTGGCATTCTAAATTTTCCGCGCCAATTGATTACTTCGTTTTTATTTAAATCTAAAAGTAAACGAAGTTTTTCATCAAAAAGAGCATCGTAATCGTTTAAATCATAACCGAAAAGAGGAAAAGATTCGATGAATGAACCGCGTCCAGCCATAATTTCAGCACGACCATTCGATAAATTGTCAACACTAGCAAAATCTTGATACAACTTTACGGGATCTGTAGAACTGATGACAGAAACGGCACTTCCCAACTTAATATTTTTTGTAACTGTAGACAAAGCAGCCAAAATAATTTCTGGAGAAGAAACTGCGTAATCAGGACGATGATGTTCTCCAATTCCAAAGAAATCTAATCCAATTTCGTCCATTAATTTTACTTCTTCTATAATCTCACTCATACGTTGTTGAGGAGTTTGTGTATAACCAGTTTTAGGATCAATATGTAGATCGCCAAACATTCCTATTCCTAATTCCATACTATTTTAGATTTAGTCAAATTTACGTATAGAATTTTAGATTTAAATTGATATAGGATAGTTAATAAAAGATCAAATTTGTATATTTAATGTTATATATTCTGTTATGGAAGAATTTTTAGCGAAATCGATTCAAAATGAATTGATTTTAATTTGTATATCGATTATAATTGGCGTTTTGATCGGTACGGAAAGAGAATATCGCAACAAATCTGCCGGTTTACGAACATTCATTTTAGTTAGTTTTGGTTCCTGTTTGTTTACAATTCTTTCGATCCGAATTGGAGTAGGAAATCCTGATCGATTGGCTGCAAATATCATTACGGGAATTGGATTTTTAGGAGCCGGAGTAATTTTTAAGGACGATAATAAAGTTGCAGGGATTACGACCGCAACTACTATTTGGGCGACTGCATCGTTGGGAATGTGTATTGGAGCGGGGTATGTTTATTTAGGTTTATTGGGAAGTGTTATCGTTTTGATTATTTTGGTTGGATTAACTTATCTTCAAAATTATATTGATGATTACCATAAAATTAAATATTATACAATTCTGACAAAGTCGAAAGAGGAATATGAATATTGTCAAACATTATTTAAAAAATTTGATTTAAAATTTTCGGTTGCTAAGCAACATGCTACAGATGGAAATGTTTCTACAACTTGGTTGGTTAGAGGTAAAAGTAAACAACATAAAATGTTGATGAAGCAATTATTAGATGATAAAATTATAAAAACCTATCAATTTTAATTAGCATGAAAAACCTAACAGATGACAAAAATATTTGGTTAGATGAACCGGAAGATCACGATTTTCCTGCTGCGCAAGATTATTTGGAATTAATTTTTAAGCCTGAAATAGCTACTTCACTTACAAATAAATTATCGAAAGCCGAAACAATCATCAAGAAATCCAAAGATATTTTTAGAGCGAGTAAATTGAGTTTGCTTCCTTTGGAAAATAGACATGTTCAAGAGAATTTCAAAAAAATAAAAGCAAATAAAAAGCTTTCTCCAATTTTGTTGGTAAGATCTGCGAACGAATTAATCATTGCAGATGGTTATCATCGCTTGTGTTGTAGTTATTATTTGACGGAAGATTTGGACGTTCCTTGTCGATTGATTTATGTCGAATAAAAAAGTGAAATCAAATCTTGATTTCACTTTTTTATTATCTAAATTCTATCCGTGTATAGCTTCTTTATTTCCGTAAGATTGAATCAAATTTCCTTCAAAATCCAACCATTCTTTCCAACGTTTGTCCACATCAACATCAGTTGAAAGTTTTCGAGCAAAATTTAAGAAAGTTGTGTAATGATTCGCTTCCGAAACCATCAAATCATAGTAAAACTTTGCTAATTCTTCGTCGTTTATATTTTGAGATAATGTTCTGAAACGCTCACAACTTCTTGCTTCAATCATCGCTGCAAATAATAGACGATCAACAAAAGCCATATTTCGAGAACCATCTTTTTTACAAAATTTCATCAATTGACCAACATAATCATCTTTTCGCTCGCGACCTAATTTGTATCCACGACGCTCGATAATTTCTACAACCATTTTGAAATGTTGCATTTCTTCGATTGCAATATCCGACATTTCCTGAATAAATTCGTCATGTTCAGAATTATACGCAATCATGGTAATCGCGTTTGTCGCCGCTTTTTGTTCACACCACGCATGATCTGTTAAAATTTCTTCTAAATTTCTTTCCGCAATATCAGCCCAACGTGGGTCTGTCAAAAGTTTTAATCCAAGCATTTTTCGAAAAATATTAAGTCCAAATTTACGAAATTATATTGTTTAAAGATTGAATGTGAAAAATCGTCTATTAAATGATTTTCTTTTCAATCATTTCTAATATCACATCCGATGCATGTTTGAAAGTTGGTGCTTGTTCCGTCAAACTTGCTGCATTTTTTTTGTTCACTTTAAAAATCAAATCTTTTTCAGTTGTAAATAATAAAGCATTTGTAAATGGATTTTTGATGTAAGAACTCAAAATTAAAAAAGTCTGTTCAACACTATGAAATTGCTCAACTTCTTCGGTTTTATAACGAAATGTGAAGGCAAAATTGTACTCATTATTTTCTAAAAGATGTAAACGAACAAATATATTTTTAAGATCAGTATCTCCAATAGTTTTGGCCATTGTAAGTTTTGCAAAAGTTCCTTCTTTGATACTTGATTTTACTTGCCCGAAAAATTCTTCAAAAACAGTTTGATAAGACATTTTATATAATTTTAGCTGCAAATTTACATTAAAATAAGCCAAATTGGGTGTATAATATTTAATCTTCCAATTAAGAAACAGAAAGTGTAATTTTGTGGGATGAAAAAACTTTTAATCATTGGTCAAGTTTGGCCAGAACCAACTTCTTCTGCGGCAGGAACTCGAATGATTCAGTTAATTGATTGTTTCCAAAAAGCTGAATTTGAGATAACTTTTGCCTGCGCTGCTTCAAAATCTGATTATAGTTTTGATTTGATTTTGAAAGGAATAAAAGAAGTTGTAATTCAGTTAAATGATGAAAGTTTTGATAATTTTATTAAACAATTAAATCCTGAAATTGTTCTTTTTGATCGTTTTATGATTGAAGAACAATATGGTTGGCGAGTTTCGAAAGAATGTCCAAATGCATTGAAAATTTTGGACACAGAAGATTTACATTTTCTACGAAATGCGCGACAAGAAGCAGCTAAAAAAGGAATAGAATTTACAGAAGATTTATTGTTTTCTGATTTAGCAAAACGAGAAATAGCGTCTATTTTACGCTGTGATTTATCGTTGATGATTTCGAAAAAGGAAATAGAAATTCTACAAAATCAATTTAAAATTGATGAAAAAATCTTGTATTATTTGCCTTTTTTAGAAAATGAAATTACAGAAGAAAAAATTAATTCTTGGAAAAGTTTTGAAGAAAGAGAATATTTTATGTTTATCGGAAATTTTATTCATGAACCTAATTTTAATTGTGTTCAGACCTTAAAAAAAGAAATTTGGCCAATTTTGAGAAAGAAACTTCCGAAAGCTGAATTACATATTTATGGTGCTTATGCAACGCAAAAAGTTTTGCAATTAAATAATCCTTCCGAACGATTTTTGATCAAAAGTAGAGCAGAAAATGCGCAAGAAACGATGTCAAATTACAAAGTTTTGTTGGCGCCGATTAATTTTGGCGCTGGTGTAAAAGGAAAGTTTGTGGATGCAATGCAAACTGGAACTCCTTCGGTTACGACTACGATTGGAGCAGAAGCAATGAAAGATAATTTTGATTGGAATGGTTTTGTAGAAGATGATTTTGAAGCGTTTGTGGAGAAAGCTATTTTGCTTTACAATAATGAGAAAGAGTGGGAAATTGCTCAACAAAATGGAATCAAAATTCTGAACGAGAATTACAATAAAAATAAATTTGAAGCTGATTTTTTAGAGAAAATTAAATCGATTGAAGCAAATTTAATCCAACATCGAAATCAAAATTTTATTGGTCAAATTTTGCAACATCATCATCATCAAAGTACAAAATATATGTCACTTTGGATTGAACAGAAAAACAAAAACCTTTCGAAATAGGGTGGTTTTTGTTGATTATTCTACTTTGAAGCTATTTACAATTTTGACAAAATCGCTTTTCATTATTTCTTGATTTTCGAAACTGCAATATTGTAAAATCTGATAGACAAATTCTTTCGTTTCGATTACAGTTTGCAAGAAATAAATATGTCCAGATTCGGGATCATTTGTTTCAAATTCGGTATAAGCATAATTGAATCCCTGTTCGTAGGCAACATAAGGTTTTTTGATATAATTAAACCCTTTTTGTGTTTTATATGGCTCGATAGAATTTAGCGTATAATCAATCATATCTAAATTAGAATCTGCTAATTTTAATTCATCTTTGTGTTCAAAAATCACAAAACCATACGAATTTGGCTTTGGAGCAAGACTTTCAAACTGAATAGTTGCATAATCATTTAACCCAACTGTACGCTGAAAATCTTTCGGAATAGTTAACGCAAACGATTCAGCTCCATGTATTTTCTGTTGAGCAAAAGCGGTAATACATGTAAAAAGAGTAGCGATGAATAACAATTTTTTCATTGGATGAATTTAGATGACGAATATAAAAAAAGCCTTGTTTATCACAAGGCTATAACGTTATTTTTTAAAATAAATTGTTTATTTCGTTGAACAAGAATTATTTCCTGATTGACAAGGCGAAGTTCCTTCTACAATTTTTACACCTTCAACTTCTTTTATTTTACCAAAACCTCCAGCAACGTCAATCAAATTTTCGTAACCGCGAGCGCGTAAAATTGAAGTGAAAATCATCGATCGATAACCTCCTGCACAATGTACTAAATAGGTTTCTTCAGGATCGATTAATTTCATAGATTCATTTATGAAATCTAAAGGAGCTGTAATTGCACCTTCTACGTGAGAAGTTTCGTATTCACCTGGCTTACGAACGTCCAAAATTTTTAATTCAGTTTCATCAACTAACTCTACAAACTCTTCTGGAGAAACCGAAACAATTTCATCGAAATCTTTTTCAGCCTCAACCCAAGCTTGGAAACCATTGTTCAAAAATCCGATTACATTGTCATATCCGACACGAGCCAAACGTGTTACCGCTTCCTCTTCTTCACCAATTTCTGCAATTAACAAAATTGGTTGTTTGATATCTGTGATTAATGTACCAACCCAAGGTGCAAAATTTCCTCTAATTCCAATATTGATGGAGTTTGGAATAAATCCAGCTGCAAAAGTTTGAGGATCGCGAACATCTAAAATTAACGCATTTGTATCTTCCGCAACTTGCATAAATTCGTCTGGAAATAAAGCTTTATTCGCACGTTCTTTCACTACATCCAAAGATTCAACACCCAATTTGTTCATCATTACATTTTCTGGAAAATAGAATGGAGGAGGCATTAATCCTGAAGTTAATTCAGTAATAAATTCCTCTTTTGTCATAGAAGGATTCAAAGCATAATTCACTTCTTTTTGATGTCCTAGCGAATCAAAAGTTTCTTTACTCATGTTTTTTCCACAAGCAGAACCCGCTCCGTGTGCAGGATATACGATAATATCATTAGCTAAAGGCATAATTTTGTTTCGTAAAGAATCAAATAAATAACCAGCTAATTTTTCTTGCGTTAAGTCTGTATTTAATTTTTGAGCTAAATCTGGACGACCAACATCACCAATAAATAAAGTATCTCCTGTAAAAATTGCATAATCTTTACCGTTTTCATCTTTCAATAAATACGTTGTACTCTCCATGGTATGACCTGGTGTGTGTAAAGCTGTAATAGTTATATTTCCTAAAGAAAAAACTTCGCCATCAGTTGCGATATGTGTATCAAAATTTGGTTCCGCAGTTGGACCATAAATAATTGTAGCACCAGTTTTTTGCGCCAAATCTACATGTCCTGAAACGAAATCTGCATGAAAATGCGTTTCGAAAATGTATTTGATTTTTGCATTGTCTTTTGTCGCTTGATCGATGTAAGATTGTGTTTCTCTCAACGGATCAATAATTGCAACTTCACCATTGCTTTCTATATAATAAGCACCTTGCGCAAGACATCCGGTGTAAATTTGTTCAATTTTCATAAGAATGATTTAGTGTGTAAAAATACAAATATTTAAATTTAGAATTTTCCTCTGATGGATGAATTCTGATACTTTTCTTCTATTTAAACTCAAATAAGATTGATAGTTAACTTAAAATTTATGAATGAAATCATAGGTTATTTGGCAATCTTTTTTAGATTAATAAATAATTCGGTTTTAGCTCTTGGCGGAATAGAATTGTAACAATTTTCCATGACTTTGAAATCAAAATAATCATTGAAATACGTCTGATATTCAGTTTTATCACCTCCAAAAGGAGGCGTTTCATTTCCGAATTCTCTGTTGAATAATACACCAACTAATTTTCCGTTTTCGGTTAGCAGTTCATTCATTTTGATACTATAGCTTTGACGTAATTTTGGATCTAATGCACAGAAAAAAGTTTGTTCTAAAATCAAATCAAATTCACCATCTAACTCAAAAAAATCTTGATGAAGAACTTTGATATTGGGATTATGTTTAAATTTTTCTTTGATTTTTTCGACTACAATTTCCGAAATATCAATCAATGTAATATTCGTAAAACCTTGTTCCAAAAGATATTCTGCTTCGTAAGCATTTCCACAACCAGGAATCAAAATACGGATATTTTTATCTTCTAATTGATCGATATACTCTTTTAGCGGAGTAGAAGGAGCTTTTAAATCCCAACCAGTTTGATTTGTGGTGTATTTATCGTTCCAAAAGTTTTCGTTCAGTTCCATACTTTAAATTATTGAATTATAAATTCTTCGATGAACATAAAAATAGCCATTAAAATAATAAAGATAGCAAATGTTCGCTTTAGAAATTGTACTGGTAAAAATTTGTTGATGTAGGTTCCGACAAGAATTCCAACCATAGAAATTCCAATGAAAACACTCAAGAAACTCCAATCAATCTTGATGTGTAAAGCATCACCAATAAAAAATCCGATAAGTGAATTGATGGCAATAATTACCAATGAAGTTGCCGAAGCTCTTTTCATATCTAGTTTTGCAACCATCATCAATGCCGGAACAATCAAAAAACCACCACCAGCACCAACCATTCCTGTTAAACTTCCGATAAGAAATCCTTGAATTAATAAAACAGGATTTAGCTTATCATTTTTCTGATCAATTTGCTCTTCTTTCTTACCTTTTAACATAGAAATAGCTGCGAAAACCATCAGAATAGCGAATAAACCAAACATTGCCATTCGACGTGTGACGATAAAATCGCCTATAGAAAATAAATTACTTGGTAGGGCAGGAATTAAAAATGCGCGAACCAATGTAATTCCAACAACAGCTGGTAATCCAAATTGAAAAACGACTTTCCAGTCAACCATTTTTTGCGAAGCTTGCTTTATTCCTCCAATCAATCCTGTCGATCCAACGATGCATAATGAATAAGCAGTAGCAATTTTTTCGTCGAAATGAAAAATATACGCTAAAATAGGAACGGCTAAAATAGATCCACCACCACCAAGAACTCCCATAATTAGACCGATGAAGAAGGCGCCTACAAAACCAAAAAACTCTATAAAATCCATTTTTTTTCTCTCGATTTATACAAATCTATAGCAAATACAACAACAATTACTATAGGTATATTATGAAATATTGTTGTAAATTAATACAAATGCCTACTAAATCAATAGACGTATATTATTTTACTTTTTTTAATTATTATGCAAATTTGGTGTAACATTTTCAAAAAAACTGCTACTAATGTTACATAAGCATAATAGATAAAAACTTAAAAAATACTAAATGAAGAAAATTTTTATGTCTATCTTATTTGCAGGATCAGCATTATTTGGTCAGCAAATAAAATTTGATGAGTATACTCTAGCAAACGGATTGCATGTTATCCTTCATCAAGATAATTCTGCTCCAGTTATTACAACAGGTGTTATGTATCACGTAGGTTCGAAAGATGAGCAAGTTGGTAAAACAGGTTTTGCACACTTTTTTGAGCATTTATTATTTGAAGGAACAGAGAATATTAAGAGAGGTGAATGGTTCAAAATTGTTTCTTCTCATGGAGGTTCTAACAATGCGAATACAACAACGGACAGAACATATTATTACGAAACTTTTCCATCAAATAATTTAGAATTAGGATTATGGATGGAATCTGATCGTTTGCGTCAACCAATCATCAATCAAATTGGCGTCGATACACAAAAAGAAGTTGTAAAAGAAGAAAAACGTTCTCGTTTAGACAATCAACCTTATGGTAAATTTTCGTACGGAGAAGCGGTTAATCCTCATGTTTTCAAAAAACATCCTTACCGTTGGAGTGTAATTGGTTCTTTTGAGGATTTGAGTAATGCAAAATTAGACGATTTCAAACACTTTAGTCAAACTTTTTATGTGCCAAATAATGCTGTATTAGTTGTTGCGGGTGATTTTAATAAAGACGAAGCAAAGAAATTAATTGAGAAATATTTTGGTGTAATTCCAAGAGGAAAAGATGTTGTGAAAACTGTTGTGAAGGAAGATCCAATTACATCAGAAATTCGTGGAACAGAATATGATGCAAATATTCAGATTCCTTTATTGGCGATTAATTATCGTACGCCAGATAACAAATCAAAAGATGCTTATGCATTAGAAATGTTATCAAGCTATTTAACAGGTGGAAAATCATCAGTTTTATATAAAAAATATGTTGACGAGAAAAAAGAAGCATTACAAATATTTGCTTTCAATCGTCAAATGGAAGATTACGGAATTTATTCAATCGGAATTTTACCTCAAGGAGAAGTTTCTTTGGATAAATTAGAAGGAGATTTACAACAAGATATAGAAAAAGTTCAAACAAATTTGATTTCTGAAGAAGATTACCAAAAAATCTTAAATGGAATTGAAAATAGTTTTGTGGCTTCAAAATCGGGTGTTCAAAACATTGCACATGCTTTAGCGGATGCTTATATGTTGGGCGGAGATACAAATAAAATCAACGAAGAATTGAAAGTTTATCAATCTGTAACAAGAGAAGATATTCGCAATGTTGCTAAAAAGTATCTAAACAAAAACCAACGTGTAATTATTCATTATTTACCAGAATCTAAAAAAGCTGCAAAATAAAAAACAACCGAATTATGAAAACAAAAATATTATCTCTTGCAATCGCTTTTATGGCAGTTAGCTTAAATGCGCAAGTGGCGATTCCAATGCCAAAACCAGGTCCAGCACCGACGGTTAATTTAGGAAAATCGAACGAATTCAAATTAAAAAATGGTTTAACAGTTATCGTTGTTGAAAATCATAAATTACCACGAGTTTCTGCTACATTAACAATCGATAATCCTCCATATGCATTAGGTGCAAAAAAAGGAGCAGAGTCTTTGTTGGGCGAAATGTTGGGAACAGGAACAAAAACAAAATCGAAAGATGATTTCAATAAACGTATTGAGTTTTTAGGAGCTCGCGTTAATTTTTGGGAAGAAGGAGCTTCTGCAAGTTCTTTAACTAAGTATTTTAACGAGATTTTTGGTTATATGGCTGATGGAGCTATGAATCCAAACTTTACTGAAAGTGAATTTGCTGATGTTAAAAAACGTTACATCGAAGGTTTAAAGTCGAATGAAAAATCTGTAGAAGCAGCAGCATCTCGCGTTTCGAATATATTAGTTTATGGAAAAAATAATCCTTTCTCAGAATTTGATACACCAGCCCAAATTGAGAAAATTACATTGCAAGATGTGAAGGATTACTACAATACCTACTACAAACCAAACAATGCTTATTTGATTGTTGTTGGAGATATTTCGACAAAAGATGTAAAAGCATTGGCGGAGAAAAACTTTGATTCTTGGCAAACAGGAAAATTAAATATTCCAGCATTTCCAAAAGTAGAAGAAGTTACAAAAACGGAATTAAATGCGATTAATATGCCTAACGCAGTGCAATCTGTGGTCTCAGTTTCGTATCCAGTTCAGTTGACAAAGAAAGATCCAGATTATTATGCAGCGTTAATTGCGTCGTCTATTTTGGGAGGCGATTTTAATTCGAAATTGAATATGAATCTTCGTGAAGCGCATGGTTGGACATATGGTGCACGTGGTGGAGTTTCTGATTCTCGTTACATTGGACGTTTCAATACTAATGCAACTGTTCGTAACGAAGTGACGGATTCTGCTATCGTTGAGACGATGAAAGAAATTAAAGGAATGACGTTAAACAAAATTGATCAACAAACGTTGAATGATGTAAAAGCGAAATTCTTAGGAAACTTTATTTTGACTTTAGAAAGTCCTTCTACAGTTGCGAGTCAAGCTTTAACGAAAAAAACAAATCAATTATCAGATAGTTTTTATGCAGATTATATTAAAAATATTAATGCTGTAACAATTGATGATGTATTACGAGTTTCGAAAAAATATTTCCGTCCAGATCAAGCAAAAATCAATGTAACAGGGAAATTAGAGCAAATTGCTCCAGCTTTAGAAAAGTTAGGTTATCCAGTTAATTACTACGATTCTTTCGGAAATAAAACTGATAAACCAACATCTGGTGCAAAAACTACAACAGTTACTGTCGCTCAAATCACAGATAATTATTTCAAAGCTATTGGTGGCGCGGATAAAGTGAAAGCTGTAAAATCGATTGCTCAAAAAGGAAAAATAGAGACAATGGGAATGAGTGGAGACTATGTCATAAAAAATGCAACACCTAATAAAACTGCAACTGAATTCACGATTATGGGAATGACTATTAAACAAGTTTTTGATGGTCAAAAAGGTTATATGTCTCAAGCAGGTCAAAAAATGGATTTACCAGCAGATATGACAGCTCCTTTGTTTAAGACAAATTCATTATTTACGCCTTTGTCAGAAGGGTATAAAACGGCTAAAGTAGAAGGAATCGTTTCTGAAAACGGAGTTGAATATTACAAAGTTGTTGCTGCAGATATTTCTCGTACAGATTTTTATGATGTAAAAACTGGTTTGTTAATGAAATCTGAGCAAAAAATGAAATCTCCACAAGGTGATATGATTGCAACGACAATTAACAAAGGATATAAAACGTTTGATGGAATATTAATGCCTTCTGAAATGATAACAGAAACTGGTCCACAAACGATCAAAATTATTATCGATGCAACAGAAATTAATAAAAACGTTTCTGACGCAGATTTTAAATAACAATTCTTTTAAATATTTTTCAAATTAAAAGGCAATTCGTATTTTTCGGATTGTCTTTTTTATGTGACTATTATGAATAAATACTTTTTTCTAATTATAATCTTGATTTCAAGTTTGTGTTTTGCACAGTTACCAAAAGGTAATACTTTTATTTATGAGTTAAGTTCTGATGTAGAATTTAAATCGTCAAAATCTTTTGATTTGATAAAATCAACTTCGAATCCTGTTGAATATATTTATACGTATAACGGAGAGCAAGCTTTGTTTGTTCCGATTGAAAAGTTGAATAATTCCCAAACTTTAGAAATTGATATGGTACAAATTTTTGTAAGAGCAAATGGTATGTTTTATTATGATTATAAAAATCAATTTATATCGAATAAAAAAAATCTAATGAATAAAGAATATCTTGTGACTTCAAAGTTTGATGATTTATACTGGATTGATTTGAACGAAACAGAAGAAATAAACGGAGTTCTTACCAAGAAATATAATACAAAACGTAAAGATAAAGGATTAAAAGAGGATAAAATTATTACTACAACTATTTGGGTTGACGAAACATATTCTGATAATATTGCGCCTTTTGGATTGATGGGTTTGAAAGGAATTATTGTTAAAGCAAACTTTAATGGAGGAAACAATTTAATTTTAAAACGAATTGAAACAAATCCTTTAAAAGAAATAAAACCACTTAACGCAAAAAATGAGGTAACTAAAGAAGAATTTCAAGAAATTATAGACCAACGTATGCTTGAATATCGTAGAAAAAGAGCAGAAAAACTTGAGATTAATAACTGAAAATTATTTTTAAAAATGAATAAATCTTATTTTTGAGAAAATTTTAATCAAAAAACAAAATATATAATGGCAACAATCAATTGGCAAACGGTAAAGGAATACGAAGATATCACGTTCAAGAAATGTGATGGAGTAATGCGTATAGCATTTAATCGTCCTGAAGTTCGTAATGCATTTCGCCCAAAAACTGTTTTCGAATTATTAGATGCTTTTCAATTAGCAGAAGAAGATCGTGAAGTTGGTGTAATTTTATTGACAGGAGAAGGACCATCTGCAAAAGATGGTGGTTGGGCTTTTTGTTCTGGAGGTGATCAACGCGTTCGTGGTGCAAAAGGTTATGAAGGACAAGATGGTGTTGGACGTTTGAATATTTTAGAAGTTCAGCGTTTAATTCGTTTTTCGACAAAAGTTGTTGTAGCCGTTGTAAATGGTTGGGCAGTAGGAGGAGGACATTCTTTGCACGTGGTTTGTGATATGACATTGGCTTCTAAAGAACATGCGATTTTCAAACAAACTGATGCAGATGTAGCTTCATTTGATGGTGGTTACGGTTCGGCTTATTTGGCAAAACAAGTTGGTCAAAAACGTGCCCGTGAAATCTTTTTCTTAGGTCTTAATTATTCTGCACAAGAGGCTTACGATATGGGAATGGTGAATTTAGTTGTTCCGCATGACGAGTTAGAACAAGTTGCTTTTGATTGGGCACAAGAGATTTTAACAAAATCGCCAACAGCAATTAAAATGTTGAAATATGCATTCAATTTGGTAGATGATGGTTTAGTTGGACAACAAATTTTTGCAGGTGAAACAACACGTTTTGCATATGGTACAGAAGAGGCTGTAGAAGGTCGTAATGCATTCTTAGAAAAACGTCCAAGAGATTTTTCTAAATTTAGATAAGAAAATTTTCAAAATATAAACGAAAAGCGATGTTTAACATCGCTTTTTTTATTTCTATAAAATCAATTACTTTTACTCAAAACCTAATTAATTTGTGATAATAGATTTTCCTGTATCCATTGAAATTTTTGGACATTCAGTCTTAATTCATCCTATTCTCGAATCGGTCGGAATTTTTATTGCGATGCGTTATTATGCATTTCTACGAAAACGAAACAAATCAAGTTTATCGATAACACAATCGTTTAGTATAATTATAGGCGCTTTAATTGGTGCACTTTTGGGATCTAAAATAATTGGAACATTAGAAAATCCGCAAGCTCTTTTGGATGCAAAAAATCCTTTTCTCTTTTTCTGGACAAGTAACACAATCATAGGTGGTTTAACCTTTGGTTTAATTGGTGTAGAACTCACAAAAAAGATAATTAGATACAAAGAAAGTACAGGAGATTTGATTACTTTTCCTTTGATTTTAGCGATGATAATTGGACGAATTGGTTGCTTTTTAACAGGCATTTATGAACAAACATATGGAATAGAAACAACATCTATTTTCGGAATGGATTTAGGCGATGGATTGTTACGTCATCCGGTTGCTTTGTACGAAATTGTTTACCTTATTTTGCTTTGGATAGTTTTAAAAATCGTTCAGAAAAAATATATTTATCCTTCTGGATATTTGTTTCAAATCTTTATGCTGGCTTATTTTGTGTTTCGTTTCTGTTTAGATTTTATCAAACCAATACATCCCATTTTTTTAGGATTAAGTTCTATTCAAATTACTTGTGTTGGTGTTATTTTTTATTATATCTTTAAGTTATCACAACTTAAATCTAACTAATGGAATCTTTATTTACAATTGTTTTTATTTTACTTCTTATTGGTTCTGTACTTTCTGTAGCAGGTTTTATTTTGTACTTATTTACAAAGAATAAAAATGAGATAGAAAGTGTAGAAATGTCTCTAAAACTAATGGTTTGGGGAATAGGGATTTTACTTGCTTCGGGTTCAATTTGTGGCTTAATTTTAATTGGAAACTAATATGATATATTCAGTAATATTTGCAGAAGGAGGATTTGGAAACGATTTTATTTATGTTATTATAGCAATTTTAGCAGTAATTGCACTTATTGGAGGCGCTGTTGGAACAGTAATTTCGCTAATCATAAATTCTATTTCTGGAAAAAGTAAATCTTCAAAATACTATTTAATGATTTTTGGAATGTGTGCATTGGTTACACTTATTATTTCAGGAATGGTTTGTGGATCTATGTAAACATCGTACCTTTCATTAAAACTTAAATCTACTTAAAACTTATATTATGCCGGTTAGAAATTACACGTATTACGATTATACAATTTCACTTTGTCCAGAATGTTTAAAACGTGTTGGTGCAAAAATTATTATCGAGGACGAGAATGTTTTTATGACAAAACGTTGTCCAGATCATGGTTTCTTCAAAACAAAAATAGCAACGGATGTCGATTATTATAAAAACATAAGAAATTACAATAAAGCATCAGAAATGCCTTTGCATTTTGAGACAGATGTAGAATATGGTTGTCCGTACGATTGTGGTTTGTGTGTCGATCACGAGCAACATTCGTGTTTATCAATTGTTGAGGTGACGGATCGATGCAATTTAACGTGCCCTACTTGTTACGCCATGTCATCGCCACATTACGGTTCTCATCGTAGTTTAGAGCAAATAGAAGCGATGTTTGATACCATTGTTAAAAATGAAGGCGAACCCGATGTGGTTCAAATTAGTGGCGGAGAGCCAACAATTCATCCACAATTTTTTGAGATTATGGAAATTGCAAAATCAAAACCAATTAAACATTTGATGTTGAATACAAACGGAATTAGAATTGCGAATGATCCAGGTTTTGCAGAAAAATTAGCAACTTATGCACCAGAATTTGAAGTTTATTTACAATTTGATTCATTTAAAAAAGAAGTTTTAGAAGATTTTCGAGGAAAAGATTTGACAGATGTTCGAATGAAAGCTTTAGAAAAATTGAATGAATTAAATCTTTCTACAACTTTGGTTGTTGTTCTTCAAAAAGATAAAAATACGGATGAAATTGGAAAAATCATCGATTTTGCTTTAAAACAAAAATGTGTACGTGGAGTTACTTTTCAACCTGTAGAAATTGCAGGCCGAAACAGAGAAGACTCTATTCATGAAAAAATTACCTTAACGGAAGTTCGTCAAGAGATTATTGATCAATATCCACTTTTAAATTCAGATGATATTATTCCAGTTCCTTGTAATCCGGATGCTTTAGCAATGGGTTATATGCTGAAATTGAATGATGAGGTAATTCCG
The DNA here is from genome assembly GCF_002378465.1 of Empedobacter sp. UBA3475. NCBI lineage: Bacteria > Pseudomonadati > Bacteroidota > Flavobacteriia > Flavobacteriales > Weeksellaceae > Empedobacter > Empedobacter sp. UBA3475. The sequence continues at coordinate 26,306 of NZ_DFRA01000048.1, forward strand.
CTTACACGTTATATAATTCCAGCGGATTTGTTGAATAACGAATCGAAAAATACAATTGTTTACGAACAAGATGAACAATTGAAAGTACAATTATTAGACATTTTTAGTACAGGAATTTCGGTTGATAAAGTGCAACCAAAAGTGAATCAATTACTTTGTTGTTTGCCAGAAGTTTGTGCGCCCGAATTGGATTTAGATTACGATAATTTGTTCCGAATAATCATTATGAATTTTATGGATGCACATGATTTTGATGTTCGCGCCGTAAAAAAATCTTGCGTACATATCGTCAACAAAGAGTTGAAATTAATTCCATTCGAAACAATGAATTTATTTTATCGAGACGAAAAAGCTGCTTATTTGGAGGAATTAAGAAAAGAGGATAAAGTGTTGTTTTAGATGATGATGACAAACTGCTTATTTTTTGGTGATAGTATTCTACGGAGAATATGACGGAGTTTTGGGAGGTTATGTAGAAATTTTGAAACGTTATTGTCATACAGAATTTTATAACAACAATGCAAATGAAGTCAATTGTTTTAATCTCGGAATAGGAGGTGAGACAACGGAAGGTTTAATGAACCGATTTGAAGTTGAGACAAAAGCACGTCTTTCTCCTGACGAAAATTTAGTTTTCTTTTTTTATGGCGCAAATGATTTAGAATTGGTTTCATTCGCTAATTTTGAATCAAATCTTTTTGAAGTAATTTCTCAAGCAAAAGAATTTACACCTAACATTTATGTGATAAGTATTTTACCAATTTCTAAAAAAGTAGATGGAATAAAAATTCCAGATCGTAAATTTCGTACGACTCAAAAAATTGAATTATACAATCAAAAGCTAAAAGAATTAGCACTTCAAAATCAAATAGAATTTATTGATATTTTCTCACGTTTTAATTCAACTAAAGAAGAATTTCTTTCAAAATATGGTATTCATCCAAATGAAAAAGGATATCAATTTATCGCAAATCAAATAAAACCGATTGTTGAGAAATATTTGTAAAGTCTATTTTTGTTGAATTTGACTTCTGTAATATGGAATGATATAATCTTTAAAAAATAAAAAAGTCATTGATCCAGCTATACACGTAAAGGGTGCGTTTTGGCTTGTTCCAGTTGGTGAGATATAAGAAATTAATAATCCAACTAAATATCCGCATAAAGCGTAATAACCAACTTTCAGAACTATTTTTAATGCTTTGTTTTTCATTTTATTAGTGTTTTAATAAAGATATGGTTTTTATTGATAGTAGACAAAATAATCTTTATTCATTATAAATAACTCATTTTGGTTTTGTAACTTTGTCCACGAAAGTTTATGGTAATTTTTCAAATAAAAAATTAGTATTAACAAACGAAATTTTCTTCGGGGCAAGGCGAAATTCCTTACCGGCGGTTATAGTCCGCGACTCCTTTAACTTTGTTATGGGACTGATTTGGTGAAACTCCAAAACCGACAGTATAGTCTGGATGAGAGAAGAAAATTGAACACAATTGAAAGTCATGAGTGATAAGTGTTAAGTTCTGAGTAAAAAACTCATGACGCACAACTTTGAGCTTATTACTTAATAATGTGTTTCGCCCTGAAGTGATGTTTCATGATAAAACAAAAATCAAATGAAAACAATCACACAATTTGGCTCAACAGCCAATGAAAGAATTGCAAATGCAATAAAAGATCTACAAAACGGAAAAGGAATTTTATTAATTGATGATGAAAATCGTGAAAACGAGGGTGATATCATTTTTCCTGCTTCCACAATTACTGCGCCTGATATGGCTTTATTGATTCGTGAATGTAGCGGTATTGTTTGTCTGTGTCTTACACAAGAAAAAGCAGATGAATTGGAGCTAAATCCTATGGTCGAAAACAATAACTCACGTTTTCATACTGCATTTACAGTAACTATTGAAGCAAAAGAAGGTGTAACAACTGGTGTTTCTGCAGCCGATCGTATACAAACGATAAAAACAGCAATTAATCCAATTGCAAAACCGACTGACCTTAATCGACCTGGACATGTTTTTCCTTTAATTGCTCGTCCAAAAGGCGTTATGGAACGTCGAGGACATACAGAAGGAAGTATTGATATTGTGAAATTAGCAGGTTTAGGAAATGAAGCAGTTTTGTGCGAATTGACAAATGTTGATGGTACAATGGCGAAAGTTCCGCAAATTATAGATTTTGCCGAAAAACATGAAATGACTGTTTTGACAATTGAGGATATTTACGAATATCGTCTTCAATTAGAGGAGAAAAAACAATTAGAATTCGCTTAAATTAAACAATAAAATATATCATAAACTTTCAAAAATCTTCGGGTAGAAATACACGAAGATTTTTTTTGATTTTATACAAATTTATTATCCAAAATCAAGGTAGTTTTGAATAAAATCAATGTACATTTAAAAACTTAAAATTCAAATTACAAAATGACATCAGAGGAGAAAGTTCCGTCCGTTTGGAAAAATAAAGAATTTATTCCATTCATATTTTTAAGGTTTTCCTTAATCTTTGCTTTATTCATTCAGAGTACGTCTGTTGCGTACGAAATTTTTAAAGTCACTCAGAAAGAAATTTTTCTTGGATTAATTGGTTTAGCCGAGTTTTTACCAATTCTTTTAACTGCTTTTTATGCGGGACAATTGGTCGATAAATTGGATAAACAGATGATCTTGGTACGAAGTATTGGTTGTTTTATGACCGCTTCTTTTGTCTTGATGATTGTTAACTTTCCGTCAGTTCGCCAAGCAATCGGAATTCCTGTTTATTTGGGAATCTGTTATTTTGCATTTTTCATTTTAGGATTGACAAGATCCTTTAGCGGACCAGCTTTATTTGCACTTTTAGCCTTAGTTGTCCGTAAAGAAAACTACACAAAAGCAATTCCGCTTTCGTCTTCTGCATTTATGATTGGATCAGTTTTAGGACCTTTGGCAGGAGGAGTTATTTTAGCAAAATTTGGTATTGAAGCCGCTTTGATAACCGCTTTTACAATTATGTGTATTTCGATGGTGATGATATTATTAATTTCTAAAAAACCAGCAGAAATATCAGAATCAGAATCGACAGAATCGCCAATGATACGTATCAAAGAAGGGTTGAGATTTATATGGGGAACACCGATTATCTTAGCTGTTTTGAGTTTGGATATGTTCGCGGTTTTCTTTGGTGGAGCAGAATCGTTGTTGCCAGCTTTCGTTGAAAAAGTATTGAATCAAGGTTCTGAAGCTTTTGGTTTATTACGTTCAGCACATGGAATTGGATCGATTATCATGATGTTTTTCTTGTCAATGATTCCAAGTTTATTGAAAGGAAATGTTGGGCCAAAATTATTGGGAGCAGTCGCAATGTTTGGTGTTTGTATTATCTCTTTCGGATTTAGTCAAAATCTGTATTTATGTTTTGTTATTTTGATGTTTGGAGGTGCTTTTGATGCAATTTCGATGGTAATTCGTCAAAGTATTTTACAAATCAAAACGCCCGAAAATTTGAAAGGTCGTGTTTCATCTGTCAATTCAATATTTGTGAGCTCTTCTAACGAATTAGGAGCTTTAGAAAGTGGAATTGCCGCAACATTTTTAGGATTAGTTCCTGGAATTATTTTTGGAGGAACGATGACAATTTTAACCGTAATTTTAATTGCATTTTTCATCAAACCTATTCGAAAAGTAACCTTAGAATAAAATATTTTACTTAAAAAAATAGACAATAAGGCTTTTGTTAATTTTTAAAGTCTATTTTTGCAATAAACTGTTCAGAAAATGTTTAAATATTTATTAATTGCTTTTTGTAGCTTATTCATAATTTCTTGTTCGACAGATACTTTTGAAGAAGATTTAATTGAATCGAATGAAAATTTGTTTCCAACTGGTTATTTCTCTAATCGCTATTTTGTAGATGATTTATATTCTATTTATTATAGTGATAGTATTCAAATTATTTATGATGAGCAAGATCGTCCAATAGAGAAAAAAGTTAAATCTTATTATTTGCTAAGTGATCAAAAAGTAAATTATATTAATGATTCTGAGTATGAAATTACAGAGAATGGTCAATTAATAGAAAGTGGAACATATCAATTAAAATCATTTTTTAAGCATAAAATTATTCAAAAACTTACATCTGAAAAAAATGGCATTGTAACGAAATATGATTATCAACCAATTGATGGTGATACAGTTTTGACTTCGGTTCAAGAATTTAAAGATAATAGATTAGTTGCTAATGAAACTTATACATGGGACAGAAATAATAAATATCCACATGTAACAAATTTGGATGGTATTGTAAGAACTGATATAATTGACGATGACAATTTGATAAAAACTGTAACAAAATTTGATTATGATGATTACCAAAATCCATTTATTCGATTAGGAATTTTTGATGATATAAATTATAGACATTTATCGTTTAATAATTATACGAAGAAAATAATAAAAGTTTTTGATAAAGATGATAATGAATTAAGTTCCATCGAATATGACAGCAATTTCAAGTATAATAAGAATGGAAAAGTTGACTTAACGAAATAACACAAAGCGAATCAATTGATTCGCTTTTTTGTTATCTTTAAGAAAATAATTATCAATGAAATCTATTGTTTACTTTTTACTTTTAGGATTTGGTTTGTTGAGTTGTAATAAGGATGAAATTAAAATAAAGGTTGATAAAGTCGAAAATAATATGATACACTTTACAATCAAGAATAACTTCGAAAAAGAATCAATTCGCTTTTTAAAACCTAAACATAATTATTTATGTTATGAAGGAAGTAGTCCTATTAATAATATCTATAAAGATTTTTACATCTTAGATTTTATAAACAGATACTGTAATCTTCCCCTTGTTAA